>CAJOLS010000017.1 GCA_905235535.1 uncultured Bacteroidales bacterium | reverse complement strand
CACCCATAGGAACCCCCCTATGGCTAAAAATTTTCAAGAAAAATTTCCACAAAAATAAACTATAAATAAAAATATCAATCATTTCAAAACAGACTCTAACTCTTTTCTATCAAGTGGTAAAGATAGGTAATTTCAGAAACAGTTCAAAGGGAAATTATCGTATCTTATACTGCTTCAGCTCTTTTTCCAGGGCGCGATGGTCCGGACACATGGATTCCAGGAGGGCGTGGAACCTGGGGCCGTGGTTCATTTCCCTCAGGTGGCACAACTCGTGCAGCATCACATAGTCCTGCAGGGACTGGGGGAGGGTGACCAATCTTAAGTTAAGGTTTATGTTCCCTTTGGAAGAGCAGCTGCCCCAATTACTTATGTTGTTTTTAACGACTACGCGGTTGTAGGTGAATCCGTGTTCATCGGCCAGTTCCTTCAGCCTCGGGGGCAGGGATTCCTTGGCCTGGGCGCGCAGCTGCTCCACTTCGGGTGTGACCGGCGCGTGGCGGGGCTTTCTCCTTACTATATAATACAAGCCCGTAAACGGGTTGAAAAATACCCTATGCATGCTGCCCGGGGATATCTTTCACATGAACGTCCACCTGCGGGAAGGGAATCTCTATGCCGTTCTCGTTGAAGGCGTTGTAGATGGCCTCCCGGGCCTGGGCCGGGAAGGAAAGGAAGGTTTCCACCGTAGTATAAAGAAGGATTTTGATATCCACGGAGCTGTCTCCGAAGTTTTCTACGCGAACCGTTATCCCTTTCCGTTTGTCCACTACTTCGCGGCCGTACTTGTCTTTTTTCATCAGGGGGGAAAGGGCATCCATGATAACCTGGCGGGCCTTTTCCACATCGGTTCCGTAGCGGACGCCCACCGTAAAGGTGACCAACTGGTAGGAATTGTTGCGGGTGAGGTTCTTGAAGTTCTTGTTGAACAGGGTGGAATTGGTAAAGAACATGACGGAGCTGTCTATGGCTTCTATCTGGGTGGTCTGGTAGCCCAGGCCGATTATGGTGCCGCGGATGCCGTCGCATTCCACGATATCTCCCACGCGCACCCTTCCGCCCATCAGCTGGATGCCGTAAAAGAAGTTGTTCAGGATGTCTTTCATGGCGAAGCCGATACCCGTGGCCAGGCCGGTGGAAACCAGCGTCAGGCCCGATGATGGAATCTGGAAAAGCAGGAATACGGTAATAACGTACAGGCCCCATCCCAGGAGGGTAAAGAGGTTGTCCGCCAGGTTGAAGTTGATGTCCGTCTCCTTGAATGCCACGTTTTCCCCCAGCTTCCGGATGGCCGCACGCGTTTTGAAGGAACGATAGAAGCCCTTGGACGCATAAATGATGTATCGGAACACATAGAAGAGCATGAAGACCAGGATAATCATGAACAAGGATAGCTGGAATCCCTTTTCTGTGCGGATGAAAGGGGAGTAGAAGATGCTCTCGGCTACAGTGGTGAAGTTGAACACCCGGCAGGCCATGAAGATGGCGGCGGGGAAAGTAAAGATGGTCAGGAGGGGTATCACCGCCATTTTCGTGAGGTCGTACAGCCAGGTTACCTCAATGAAAGCCCCCTTGGCCGATGACAGCGGCATGGAAGGGTGCTTGGTGCGGTATTCGGTCTTGCGCTGCTTGATGTGAAGTTCGTAGCGGCGGCCCAAGAGCTCGGAAATGGCAATGATGGTTTCCAGCAGGGACAGCAGGAAAATCCAGGCAATCATGAGCATCAGGGAGCCCATCACCATGCCGGCCCAGGAAATGAGGGTGGCAACGGTGAAGACGCTGGCGTCGGCCCACAGGAGGACGCGGTCCCTGCGGTCCACTCCTTCCAGTATCTTCAGGTTCACCCAGAACTGCCAGACGGTGAAGATTAACAGCAAGGCGGGGAAGATGAGGCGGATAACGCTGTTGGGAATGAAGATGATGCGCAGGTAGATGATGAGGAACGCCATGATGAGCGTGGGAAGGTACGACCTTAGCGTGCAACGGATTTGGCGTTTGTCCAGGCGGATGAGCATGGAGGTGAAGATGGTGGCAATGAGCCAGGCAAATTCTGCCATCACCTTGGAAGAGCGGATGATGAAGGTATTGTTACTGGTGGCGGAGTTGACAAGCAAAAACACGCTGAACAGGACAATACCCAAAAGGGCTATGACCATACCCTTGTGATCCAGAAGCCACTCGGACCGGCCCATGCGGCTTTTCGCCAGGCACCTGTTGACAATAAGAGTGGAGAAAAGCGTAGCCACCAGCAGGATGAACAGCAGCATGAAGGAGTAGATGAACACGATGGGGCCCCTCCAGGAGCTGACTACATGTTCTTCCCGGCCCAGATGCAGGCTGTACCGGCTCCGGATGTCTTCCCTGGCCTTGTTGATGTAGCGGGAGAGGTTGGAGAGGGTCTTGAAATAATTGCCCTGGCCCTGCACGAAGAGTTTCTGCTGGACGGCGACATATTGCTGTTTGGCATAGTCGTAGGCGCTTCGCAGCAGTTCGTCCGTCTGCTCATAGTACTCATTGTCTGTCTGGATTTGCTGGAGCTGGGTCCAGTAGTAGGCTACAATCTGCTCGGCCACATACAGGCAGCTGTCCCGGACCTTGGTGGTTTCCTCGTCCATTTCCATGTTGAATTCCCCTTTTATGAAATCGGGGGTGTCCACCATGGAAGTATCGGCCATAGAGAGCGCCTGGGCAGCCGAGTCCAGTGCGTCACTTATCCGGACTTCCTGGACAATGTCGCTGGCCGTTCGCTCCGGACGCATTTTCCTGAGCGTGAGGAGCAGTCGGTTATACCGTTCCATCTCCGTGGTGAGGTTGGCCTTGATCTCATCGTAAGGGGTGCTCTGCCCCTTGAACTGTTCGTACTGGCTGGTGACTTCGTTGAGGGCGAAGGTGAGGTCGAACGTGTTTTCCGATGCCTGGGAATACAGCATGATGGACAACTCGTTGCACTCGTCAACCAGCTCTGCCAGGCGCTGGTGCTGCTCCTTGATTCTTTTCTCGGCACTGCCGCTGAATCGCAGGAGCCCGCTGTACGTCTCCTTGAGCTCCATCAGCAGCACGGAAAGGGTATGGTTCAGGTTGTCTTCCTTGAAAACAGCCCAGGTGGGGCCGATGACAACCAGCAGGGCCCCCAGAACCGCTATCAGTCTTTTCTTCATGGATGCAAATGTACGGAAAAAGCCCTGCTTAAACAAAAAAATAGTCCTGCGCGGCGGCAGGACTATTTGGGGGATTATTCAGCGTAAGTTGGCTTTACGAAGGAAGCGTTGAGCAGGTAGTCGGCGCTTTCCTGGAAACTGACCAGGATGTCATCGTGCTTGTACCTCTCTATTTCTACTACGAAATCCTGCAGGCCGGCCTTGTCGGCATTCTTGAAGATGGCGTCAAAGCCAACCATTCCGCTCTGGCCCACTTCCCATTCGTCCTTGATGTGGAGCATCTTGAAACGGCCGGGATAGCGCTCGAAGTAATCTACGGGCGAGGCTTTGCCGATGACAGTCCAGTACACGTCCATCTGGAAGAAGACCAGTGCGGGGTCTGTGTGTTCCAGCATGTAGTCGTACATGACCTTGTCTTCCACCTTCTCGAATTCATAGGCGTGGTTGTGGTAACCGTACTGGATGCCGGCAGCCTGGCAGCGGCGGCCCACCTCGTTGAGGTAGTCGCAATAGACCTGGAGGTTGTGCAGGTTTTCCTGAAGGCCCATCCAAGGGGTGACGATATACTTCACTCCGGCTTCCTTGTGTACCTGGACGCATTTGTCCCACCATGCCAGGGCCTCGGAGAGGTCTCCGCCGGCCAGCTCTTCGGGGGACAGTCCGCGGGATACGTGGGCGCTCAAAACCTTCATGCCGGCGGCTTCCACCTTCTGTTTGAACACTTCGGGAGTGTCTCCGTAGATGAGGCCTTTGTCTCCGTCATAACTGGCGGCTTCCACGGCCGTGTAACCCATTTTTGCAATGGTTTTCAGGATATCGGAATAATTGTCCGTGTTCAGGATGCTGCGTGCAGAGTACATCTGTACGCACATGTCCTTTTTTACGGAAGCCTCTTCCTTGGGTGCGCAGGCGGGAATGGCCATCATGGCAGCAAATGCAAGGAAAAATATACTTCTTTTCATATTAGTCCATCAATTTTATACGGATGTTGCGATACCACACGTCGTCTCCGTGGTCCTGCAGGCCGAAATAGCCTTCGTGGTTCTCTCCGCCGCAGTTGTTCAGGAGTTCGAAAGCAAGGGGCCAGTCTTTCTCACTGAATTTGCTGGCCTGGAGCATGTCGGTCCACTGCTGGGTCCACAGATGGTATTCCAGCACCTTGACATCGTTCTGGAAATGCACCACGGTTCCCTTGTACACCAGAATCTTGGTCTTGTTCCATTCACCGTAAGGGTTCTGGTTCTGGGGAACGGCGGGAATCATGTCATAAAGGGAGGCACTCTGGCGGTTGCCGTCCACACCCAGAAGGGCATCCGGGTGGTTGGCGTTGTCCAGCACCTGGTATTCGGGAGCGGAAATGTAGATGGGCTCGTAACGGTCTTTGCCGTTCTCGTCCTTGGTGGTCACTTCCTTGGCCAGGTAGAAGATGCCGGAATTGCCGCCCTTGGAAACCTTCCATTCCAGTTCCAGGGTGAAATTCTTGAACTGATGGGCGAAGATGACGTCTCCTCCTTCTCCGGTCTGGCCTTCGCCGGTGCCGGTTCCGTTGAACTTGAGGGCGCCTTCGTCAATGGTCCAGCGGGAGGGGAGTTCTTTCTTTCCGTAACCTCTCCAGCCCTTGGTGGAGGTTCCGTCAAACAGGACTACATAGCCGTCTTCGTCCGTGGCGAATTCTTCCAGGTTCACCTGGGGGGCTTCCACTACGGTATAGGCGGGAGCACCGCCCTGCTGCTTCTTATTGTTGTTCTTGCAGGATACAGCACACATGACAAGGAGGGTTGCTGCGGTGAATAATAGTATTTTCTTCATGTTTTGTTATTGGTTTAATAGATTAGTCTTCAGGCATTCCCGGCAGCGACCAACCGTCACGGAAGACAGGTTTGATAAGCTCTTCGGCAAACTGGTTGGCATCTACGGGGTCTGTGTACACATTCTCGAACGTGGGGTGTCCGTCGTGGATGGAGAAGCCGTCGTGGATCATGGTGCGGATGGTGGCATCCTTGGGGATGTTGGTGAACTTCATGTTCTCACCGTCCCATTCCAGTTCCTGGTTCAGGCCTTGCAGACGCACGGCCACCACACCCATGGCTACCATTTCATTGAACGGGCCGGCCTGGGCGAAGTCCGAAACGCAGGGGACGCGATAGTCCGGGTGCTCCTTGCAGGCGCGAACCCAGTCCTGCTGGTGGGAGGTTTTCACTTCTCGCAGCACATGCGGAACCTTGGGATTGCGGCCGCTCAGAAGGTAAGGATTTACGCCGTAGCAACCGCAGATGAGGGTGTCCTTGGTGCCGTAGAAAATAAGGCATCCGCCTGAATCATTGAGGTTTTTGCCGGCAGGAAGGCCTTCGGGACGGTCCGGGAGGATGCCGCCGTCGGTCCAGTTGACCACCACTTCCGGCATGGCAACCTTGGGCATGTTGTCACGGGCGGGGAAGACGAAGCGCACCTTTTCTGCCTGGGGGCAGGATTCGGTGAGGAGGGCGGTGGAACTGCCCTGTACCTTGGTGGGATAGCCCAGTTTAAGGGCGGCAAAAACAGGGTGCAGGATGTGGCAGGCCATGTCTCCCAGGGCGCCGGTGCCAAAGTCCCACCAGCCACGGAAGTTCCAGGGCGTATAAATGGGATGGTAGGGACGCATGGGGGCGGGGCCGATGAAGCAGTCCCAGTTCATGGTCTTGGGCACCTTCTCCGCCTTGGCGGGGCGCTCCAGGCCCTGGGGCCAGATGGGACGGTCCGTGAAGGCATCCACGCGGGTCACCTCTCCGATTTCACCGTTCCAAATCCATTCGCATACCTTGCGGACGCCCTCGTTGGAAGCGCCCTGGTTGCCCATCTGGGTGGCCACACGGTATTTCTTGGCCAGTTTGGTGAGCAGGCGGGATTCGTACACGGTGCGGGTGAGGGGCTTCTCACAATACACGTGCTTGCCGGCCTTGATGGCTTCGGCGGCAATGATGGCGTGCGTGTGGTCTGCGGTGGCTACGATAACGGCATCGGCCTCCGGCAGCAACTCCTTGAACATGACGCGGTAGTCGCTGTACTTCTTGGCGTTGGGGTAGGTTTTGAACACGTGGTCTGCATACTTCCAGTCCACGTCGCACAGGCCGATGATTTCTTCGGTCTTGGCCACTTCCGCAATGTCTGCGGCGCCACGGCCGCCGATGCCCACGGCCAGGACCTTGAGCTTGCGGTCCATGGGCGGCGGGGGAACGTTCTCGGCCTTGGCCATTACGGATTTGGGCGCCACGGTGAGCCCGATGGCGGCGGCGGTTCCAGCTTTCAGGAACGATCTTCTGGAGATTTCTTTGGTCATAGATATAAGTGTTTTGGGTTTATGAAACTTATCAAGTTCAATTTATCCCGATAAAGTTAGTTCTTTCCCGAAAATAATCAAAATAAATTCTGTAAATTTGCAGCCTCAATATTCGCAATGCTACTACTTATCATATATTTGCTGCTGACAATGGGCGTTTCCTTCCTTTGCTCGCTGCTGGAATCTGTCCTTATGTCCACCCCCATCTCTTACATTACCATGAAAGAGGCCGAGGGGGACAAGAATGCAAGGCTGTTCCTCCAACTGAAACAGGATCCGGACCGCCCCCTCAGTGCCATCCTTTCCCTCAATACTATTGCCAACACTTTTGGCGCCGCGGCAGTAGGCCACCAGGCCACCACCCTTTCCGGAGATTTCTGGTTCGGCCTCGTGAGCGTGGCCATGACCATCCTCATCCTGGTTTTTTCAGAGATTCTGCCCAAGAGCATCGGCACTTCCCACTGGAAAGGCCTGCTCTGGCTTTCCCATATCATGAAAATCCTGATGGTGGCGCTGTATCCCATCGTATGGCTTGTGGGCAAACTGCACAACGTCGTTTCCAAAGAAGATTCGGACACCGGCATTTCCCGCAAGGAAGTATCGGCCATGGCCAACATGGGAGAAGAGGAAGGTGTGCTGGACGACAGCGAGAACAAGGTTATCCAGAATATCATCAAGCTGGACGATATCAAGGCGTACGATGTGATGACACCCCGCGTGGTGGCTGCCATCGCCCCGGAAAACATGAGCCTGAAGCAGTTCTACAAGCAGGAAGACCTTTCCCACAACTCCCGCATCCCGGTGTATTCCGATTCTCCGGAATTCATTACGGGTTACATCCTGCGTTACGACGTCCTGGAAAATCTGGCCGATGACAAGTTTGACATGCGCCTGAAATCCATCAAGCGCAAGATTGCCGCCTTCCACGAAGAAACTTCCGTTTCCGATATCTGGGAAAGCCTCCTGAAGACGAAGGACCAGATTGCCTGCATCATAGACGATTATGGCTGCTTCCAGGGAATCATTACTTTGGAAGACATTATGGAAACCATTTTGGGAATGGAGATTATAGACGAAAACGATACCATCACGGATATGCAGCAATATGCCAAGGAGCGGTGGATTAAACGCAAGAACCAGTACAAGCAGATTGTGCTGCCGGAAGAAGATACGGAAGCTTAGGAAAGCGCTTCCAGAAGCAGTTCAAACAGGCGGGGCTTGGCGTAGCGGTCAAGCTCCGTTTCTTGTATCCAGAAGTATCCTTCCGGCAGTTCCGGCCTGCTGGCTGGTTTCCATAAGTAGAAGTCTGTGAGGAGCGTACGATGCGTAAGCTGATGCTTTACGTTAGTACGTAACAATAATAGGGAACCGTTTTCGCTTGCATCGGGAAATTGGTTTTTCGCAAAGCCTTGCGAAAAATAATATCCCAATGCCCTCTGTTTATTGGAGTGTTCCGGACGGACGGATTCTGTTACCAGCGGTTCGTATAGCCCCTGCCAGATATCTCCAGGGCCGCGGCGGTGGATGGCGGTCTGGCCGTTATAACGCACATAGATGTAGCTGAAGCGGCGTTCCTGTACTTTGACGGCGGGCTTCTTGACAGGAAGAAGGTTCACCCGGCCTGTTTGGAAAGCGTTGCAGGATGTCTGCAGGGGGCAGGTGAGGCAGGCCGGATTCTGAGGGGTACACTGCAGGGCGCCAAAATCCATCATCCCCTGGTTAAACTGGGCGGGGGAGTCCTGGGGAAGAAGTCTATCGGCCAGGGCCGTGAACTCTTTTTTGGCCTCTGTGGTGCCCACAGGAGTGGTTATGCCGAAGTGGCGGGCCAGCACGCGGTACACGTTTCCGTCCACCACGGCGGCGGGAAGGTCAAAGCAGATGGAGCCTATGGCTGCGGCGGTGTAGTCTCCTACGCCCTTGAGGCTCCGGATGCCTTCCAACGTGTTGGGAAAGCCGCCCAGGGCCACAATCTGCCTGGCGGCGGCATGGAGGTTCCGGGCCCGGGAATAATAGCCCAGCCCTTCCCAGAGGCGAAGGACCTCGTCCTCGGAAGCGTCGGCCAGGTCTTTGACGGCGGGAAAACGCTCCATGAAACGGTGCCAGTACGCCGTTCCCTGCGCTATCCGGGTTTGTTGGAGGATGATTTCACTAAGCCACACCGCATACGGGTCCCGGGTCCTGCGCCAGGGGAGGTCCCGGGCATTCTCCGAGTACCATTGGAGGATGATGCGGCTGAAAGGGTTCACGCGAATCTGAGTAAAGCTTCGTACACGCGCTGGACGGGGAAGCCCACCACGTTGAAATAGGACCCTTCTATGCGGGTGATGCCAATGTGGCCTATCCATTCCTGGATGGCATAGGCGCCCGCCTTGTCGTAAGGATTGTAAGTATCTACGTAATAGACGATTTCCTCTTCCGTAAGCACTTTGAACCACACTCCGGTGGTGACGTCGAAAGTCTCTTCACGGGAAGCGTCCCTAAGGGTGACGGCGGTGGTGACGTAGTGTTCCCGGCCGGAGAGGTCCCGGAGCATGCGGCAGGCGTCTTCCCGGTCCTTGGGCTTGCCCAGGATTTCCCCGGGCTTTCCGCCGGCGGGCGGGAGGATGACCATGGTATCGGCCGTAATCAGAATCTCGTTCTCTTTCAGGGGACGGTGGAAGCCGTGGGACTTTCCTTCGGACATAAGGCGGGGCACTTGGGAATGGGGAGTATCCTTACTAAAGGATTCCTCAAAGTTATTCTTTGTATCAACCTCAAAATCAATATCTAATCCTTTTAGCAATTCTCTTCTTCTTGGAGAGTTGCTGCCCAGGATGATATGCTTGGAACCCAGGTTCATAGACTAGAAAGTTTTCTTATATGCAACCGGGTCGAAGAGCCACTTTCCCTGTTTCCTGAGGGTTTTTTCGATAGCCTCCCGCAGGCAGCCCTTTCCACCCGGAGCGTCGGTAATCCAGTCGGCCGCTTTCTGCACGTCCGGGACGGCGTCGGAAGGGCATACGCCGCAGCCGCACGCTTGCATGACTTCTATGTCCGGGAGGTCGTCGCCAAAGTACATCACTTCTTTAGGTGAAATGCTGTAACGTTCACAGAATATGGAGAATTCCTCTATTTTGTTTCTGCTGTGAAGGAAAACGTCTTCCGGTTGGATGCCGCTGGCTGTCATGCGTTTGCGGATGCTTTCTGAACTGCCGCCTGTGATGACGGCCACCGGGTATCCGTTCATGACGGCCATACGGATGGCAAAACCGTCCTTGGCATCGTAGATGCGAAGGAAGTCGCCCTCCGTGGTGCAGAGGAGCGTACCATCCGTGGCCACGCCGTCGATATCTAAGGCGAAGGCCTTAATCTGTTTCAAATCCATCCTACGACTTATTTCCGCCGCCTCCCAGCGGGCCGAAATCGGCCAGGTTAAAAGTGGTGCCCTGGGGGCCCTTGCCTCCCAGGTCTATGACGCCGAACTGGGCCTCGTATTTGGAAATGTTGTCGAAGAGGGCGTTCATCAGGCGCTTGGCGTGTTCCGGTGTCATGATGATGCGGTTGCCAATCTCCGGTTTGGCGATTCCGGGGAGGGTGGTGGCAAAGTCTATGATGAATTCGCTTCTGGAATGGGAAATGATGGCCAGGTTGGAATAGGAGCCCTTGGCTACTTCCGGTTTCAGTTCCAGACTGAACTGATTCTGGGGTTTATTATTGTTATTGTCCATACTCAAAAGATTATTTCTGCAAAATTAATAAAAAAACCGTACATTTGTAAGACAGAATATAATGGTAAAAATATATGAAGGAACTTGCTGCTAAGTACAGTGCGAAAGATGTGGAAGACAAGTGGTATGCCTATTGGCTTGACCATAAGTTCTTTCACAGCGAACCCAACGAAAAACAACCTTATACCATAGTGATTCCGCCGCCCAATGTGACCGGTATCCTGCACATGGGCCACGTTCTTAACAATACCCTGAACGACGTTCTCATCCGCAAGGCCCGTATGGACGGCAGGAATGCCTGCTGGGTGCCCGGAACGGACCACGCCTCCATCGCCACCGAAAGCAAGGTGGTGGCCAAACTGAAGTCCCAGGGTATCCGCAAAGAGGACATCGGCCGGGAAGAGTTCCTGAAACACGCCTGGGAATGGAAGGAAGAGCATGGCGGAATTATCCTCCAGCAGCTCAAGAAGTTAGGCTGCTCCTGTGACTGGGACCGCACACGCTTCACCATGGAGCCCGCACTTTCCGAGGCCGTTATCAATACCTTCGTCTATTTCTATAAGAAGGGCTGGATTTACAAGGGCGTGAGGATGGTTAACTGGGACCCTGAAGCCCTCACGGCCGTGAGTGACGACGAGGTTATCCATAAAGATACCAAGAGCCACTTCTATCACCTTAAATATTATATCTCCGACGGCAACGGCAACCCTACGGACAAGTATCTGGTCATTGCCACCACCCGTCCGGAGACCATCATGGCCGATGCCGCCATCTGCGTGAACCCCAAGGACGAGCGTCATTTCTGGCTCAAGGGAAAGAAAGTGCTCATTCCCATCATCAACCGGGAAATTCCCGTGATCGAGGACGATTACGTGGAGATGGACTTTGGTACGGGCTGCCTCAAGGTAACCCCTGCCCACGACGTGCACGACTATGAAATCGGCCTCAGGCACAACCTGCCCGTTCTGGAGATTATTGACGACCACGGCAAACTGAATGAAAAAGCCCAGATTCTGGTGGGAGAAGACCGTTTCGTGGCCCGCAAGAAGATTGTGAAGATGCTGGAAGAATCCGGCAACCTGGTGAAAACCGAGGAATACATCTCTCCGGTGGGCTATTCCGAGCGTACGGACGCCGTCATTGAGCCCAGGCTCAGCGCCCAGTGGTTCCTGAAGATGGAGCAGCTGGCCAAGGTGGCCCTGGAAACGGTGGAAAGCGGACGCACCAACTTTATTCCTGAAAAATACGTGAACACCTACCGCCACTGGATGGAGAACGCCCGCGACTGGTGCATCTCCCGCCAACTGTGGTGGGGCCAGCGCATTCCTGCCTATTACCTGCCGGACGGTTCCTTTGTGGTGGAAGCTTCCCCCGAAGAGGCCCTGAAGGCCACCCAGGCCAAGAATCCGGCCCTGACTATGGCCGATTTGAAACAGGACGAGGATGTGCTGGACACCTGGTTCAGCAGCTGGCTGTGGCCCATCTCGGTGTTCGATCCCGAGAAGCCCGGCCATCCGGATCACCAGCCCAACAAGGACCTGGCCTATTATTATCCCACCAACGACCTGGTCACCGGCCCGGACATCATTTTCTTCTGGGTGGCCCGCATGATCATGGCCGGAGAGGAATTTATGGGTAAGGAACCCTTCTCCAACGTGTATTTCACCGGCATTGTGAGGGACAAAATTGGCCGAAAAATGTCGAAAACCCTTGGAAATTCGCCGAACCCCCTCGATTTAATTGATACGTATGGAGCTGATGCCGTGCGCATCGGCATGCTGCTTTGCTCCAGCGCCGGTAACGATATTTTCTACGACGAGGCCCAGATCAAGCAGGGCGCTGCCTTCTGCAACAAAATCTGGAACAGTTACCGCCTGGTCAAGGGCTTCCAGGTGGCCGATATCCCCCAGACGCCCGCTGCCAAGCTGGCTGTCGAGTGGTTTGCCGCCAAACTTTCCGAAACGGTGGCCCTGGTGGAAGACCATTACAGTAAATTCCGCATCTCCGATGCCCTCATGGCCATCTACAAGCTCTTCTGGGACGACTATTGCTCCTGGTATCTGGAGGCTATCAAGCCCGCCTTCGGTCAGCCGGTAGATCCCGGGACTTATCAGGTTACGCTCTCTTACTTCGAGGCTCTCCTCAAACTCATCCATCCCGTGATGCCTTTCATTACGGAAGAGCTGTGGCAGGACATTGCCGAGCGCAAGGAAGGGGAGACCATCATGTTTGCTCCCACTCCCAAGGCCGAAGCCTATAACCCGGCTGTTCTGGAGAACTTCGCCCTGGTGGCCGAGGCGGTGAACGGCGTCCGTTCCGTTCGCAACCAGCGCAACATCGGCCCCAAGGAAAATTTGCAGCTTCTTATCAAGGGAGCTTCCTTCCCCTGCATTCCCGTCCTGGAGAAAATGGCTGGTGTGAAGGCCGGATTGGTAGGGGAGTTTTCAGATGCCCAGGGCATGGGATTCATGGTGCGCACCCAGGAATTGTTCGTGAAACTGGACGGCCTGGTGAACGTGCAGGAAGAGATTGAAAAGGCACAGAAAGAGCTGGAATACCAGCAAAAATTCCTACAGGGAGTACGGGCAAAACTGGCCAATGAGAACTTCGTAGCCCATGCTCCGGCCGCCGTAATAGAGAACGAACGCAAAAAAGAGGCGGATTCGCTCTCCAAGATTGAAAGTCTGGAATCAAAACTTAAAGCATTGAAAAAGCAGAGGTAAAACAAAACTGTTAAACACAGAAACATTTTTGTTATGGCTATTTTTAAGACCACATTTCCAGTTAGATACTACGAAACGGACCAGATGGCGGTGGTTCACCACTCCAATTACATCCGTTACTTCGAGATTGCCCGGGACGAGATGATGGTGCAGCTGGGATTCCCGATTGAAAAGTGCGAGAGCGAGTTGGGAGTCCTGGTTCCCATCGTGTCCGTAGAATGTCATTTCCGGCATCCGGCCCGGATGGGAGATGTGCTCACCGCAACGGCCGAAGTGACCAAGGTCCCCATGGCCAAAATGCTCATCAAGCAGGCGGTCTATAACCAGGACGGTGTCCTCTGTGCAGAGGGTGTAGTCACCCTGGGGTTCCTCAATAAAGAAACCTTCATGCCGATGCGCTGTCCGGAGCCTGTGTCCGAATTGTTCGAAAAAATCATTAATAATTAAAGATTATGCTTACTTATCCGCTTATGATTGGTACGTGGGAGATTGTAGCCATTGTATTTGTGGTGGTTCTCCTGTTTGGTGGTAAAAAGATTCCGGAACTGATGAAAGGTCTTGGCAAGGGTGTCAAGAGCTTCAAGGAGGGAATCAACGAGGTGGAGAAGGAAATCAAGGACATGGATGCTTCCCTCGAAGACAAGAAGGAAGAAAAGTAAGTGGAGCAGAAGGACGTAGAAATGTCCTTCTGGGACCACATTGAAGCCCTGAGGGGAACCCTGTTCCACTCGGTGCTGGCCGTAGGCTTAGCCTCCATCGTGTTCCTGGCTTTTCCCAAGCCCCTTTTCCAGGCCGTATTCTGGCCCACCAGGGCAGATTTTCCCTTATACCGGCTGCCTGGAGTGGAGTTTTCCATGGATTTGATCAACATAGACCTTTCGGCCCAGTTCTTCTTTTACCTGAAAGTGGCTTTGCTGTGCGGCCTGGTGGTTGCATTCCCTTATGTCGTTTGGGAAATCTGGAAGTTTATAGCGCCCGCCCTTTACGAAAATGAGAGGAAAGCAGTGAGCCGGGCTTTCGGCTTGTCATCGGCTCTGTTTTATCTGGGGGTGGCTGTAGGATATTTCGTGGTGCTGCCGGTGTGCCTGATGTTCTTTGTGAACTTCTCGGTGAGTGATGCCATTGTCAATACCATTTCGCTGGGTTCGTATATGTCGCTGTTTACTTCCATGGTGTTCCTGATAGGAATGCTCTTTGAATTCCCTACGGTTATCCTGGTGCTTTCCAGCCTGGGAGTCATGACGCGCGACGACTTGAAGCATTGGCGTAAGTATGCGGTTGTAATTGTCTTGGTATTAGCGGCTTTGATAACCCCAAGCGACCCGTTTTCTATGTTTGTCCTGGCCGTTCCCCTCTATGGCCTGTTTGAATTCTCCATCCTGCTCTGCAGGAAAAAAGTTCCCGACCAGGAATGATTTCTGTCAGTAATGTTACCGTGGCATTCGGCAGTTATGTACTGCTGGACGGCATCAATTTTCATATCAGCGATCAGGATAAGGTTGGGCTTGTAGGCAAGAACGGAGCCGGCAAGTCCACCTTGATGAAACTCATTACCGGGGAACAATTTCCTACGACGGGCAGCGTTGAGAAGCCTGCCGGCGTCCGCATCGGTTATCTTCCCCAGGTGATGGAGCACCACAAAGGGCATTCTGTGATGCAGGAAGTGATGTCTGTGTTTGACCATATCCATTCCATGGAAGGGGAGTTGCACAGAATTACAGAAGAGCTATCTAATAGAATAGATTACGAATCAAGCGAATACGTATCTTTAATTGAACGGCTGAATGAAATAAATGACAGCCTGGCTTTGGAATCCGGACTTTCTCCTGAGGCTCGTGCCCAGAAGGTCCTTTTTGGTTTGGGATTCAAGGCCGATGAACTGGAGCGCAATACCGAAACCTTCAGCCAGGGCTGGAATATGCGTATCGAACTGGCCAAGATTCTGCTTTCTTCACCTGAAGTATTACTTTTGGACGAACCAACTAACCACCTTGATATTGAATCAATTGAGTGGTTTGAAGATTATTTGAAGAATTATCGCGGTTCGGTGCTTCTGGTCTCCCACGACCGCAAGTTCCTGGACAATGTGACCACCCGTACGGTAGAGATTATGCTGGGGCATATCCACGACTATAAAGTTCCTTATAGCCAGTATGTTACCCTGCGTGCGGAACGCCTGGCGCAGCAGACGGCCGCCTATGAGAACCAGCAGCGGATGATAGAGAAGACGGAAGATTTCATCAACCGTTTCCGCTACAAGCCCACCAAGAGCAACCAGGTGCAGTCCCGGATCAAGGCGCTGGAAAAACTGGACCGGATTGAGATTGACGAGAGCGACAATTCCAAGCTTTCTTTGAAATTTCCTCCTGTAGAACGCTCTGGAGATGTGGTATTTAAGGGCGTTGACTTAAAGGTTGGCTACCCGCAGAAAGTAGTGTTTTCGGATGCACAGATAGAAATCAAGAGAGGAGATAAAGTGGCTCTGATTGGCCGCAATGGTGAGGGTAAGACCACCCTTATGAGGGTCATTATGAGGGAATTGGACCCTATTTCCGGTGAAGCCAAACTGGGACACAATGTCCACATTGGGTATTATGCCCAGAATCAGGAAGACATCCTTGACCCTTCCGAGACCGTTTTTGGCACACTGGACCGCATTGCAGTGGGGGATATCCGCACCAAACTGCGGGATATCCTGGGTGCTTTCCTATTTAAGGGAGAAGATATCGACAAGAAGGTTTCTGTTCTCAGCGGCGGAGAGCGTGCCCGGCTGGGTATGGCCAAACTGATGCTCTCTCCTTATAATGTATTGGCGCTGGATGAACCCACCAACCACATGGACATCCGTTCCAAGGATGTGCTCAAACAGGCCCTGAAGTCTTTCGACGGCACTCTGATAGTGGTTTCGCACGACCGTGACTTCCTGGACGGGCTGGTGGACAAGCTCTACGAGTTCCGCGACGGAAAGGTGAAAGAGCACCTGGGCGGGGTGCAGGATTTCCTGGCTAAGCGTAAGCTGGAATCTTTGCAGGAGTTGGAGCGGAGTGCCCAGACTCCCGTTCAGGAAAAGCCTGCCCAGAAGAAAGAATCGGCCCAAGCCTTTCAGGCACAGAAATTTATCTCCAAGGAGCATCGGAAAATCCAGAACCGGGTGAGTTTCCTTGAGAAGGAGATAGCCAAGCGCGAAAAGCGGATGGGGGAGATTGAGGCTGTTCTGGCCAACCCCTCCGAAAAGGACGATATTATGGAGCTGACGCGCGAGTATCTTGAGTTCAAGATGGCCTTGGATGCCGATACGGACGAATGGACCACGCTGATAGAGCAACTGGACTAACTTATGATTTACGATTCTCACATGGATACCCCTTCCCAGCTTATGAGGCTGAGGAATCTGGGTATTGACAATCCGCTGGCGCATGTAGATTTTCCCAAAATGCGCGCCGGGGAGGTGGATGGCGCTTTTTTCGCGCTTTATACCCCTCCCGAAATGGCACCCGATGCCGCCACTCGCTATGCCCTGGAGATGCTATCGGCCGTTTACGATGCGGCCGATGCCAATCCCGACTATGCGGCGGTCACTTTCACTCCGGAGGAAGCGGCCCGGAACCGGAAGGACGGGATCATTTCCCTGTTTATAGGAATGGAAAACGGCGCTCCCATCCAGGAGTCGCTTTCCCTGCTGAGAACCTTCTACCGGCTGGGGGTCAGTTACATGACCCTCACGCACAACGGGGACAATGCCATTGCCGACAGTGCGGCCGTTGGAAAACGCTGGGGAGGTCTGAGCCCTTTTGGAAAGCAGGTGGTGGCGGAGATGAATGCCATGGGCATGATGATAGACCTCTCACACGCTTCGGACCAGACGTTCTGGGACTGCATCAAATTGTCGGAGGCTCCGGTGGTGGCCACGCATTCCTGCTGCCGCTCCCTTTGCAGCCATAAGCGCAACCTCACTGACGAAATGCTGCAGGCTCTGGGGGAGAAGGGCGGCTATGTGGGAATCAATTACAATCCCGGCTTCCTTTCCGACGACTTTGGAAAAGATTCCCGGGAGCAGGCTTTGCTGGATGAGGCCGATAGGGCAGAGGCCGCTTTTATCCGGGAACCTTCCAACGTGGAGAAAGTGAAAGCCTGGAACCGGATGCAGGAGCGGCTTCTTAAGGAAGTCCGCCGTCCGGGCGTGAAAGAGGTGGCCGATCATATTGATCATGCCGTGAAATGGGCGGGGATAGACCATGTGGGAATCGGCTCCGATTTTGACGGCATCCTGCTCACTCCGGAAGGTTTGGAGAATATTGCCCAATCTGCTGCGCTTTGGGAAGAACTGAGCCGTCGCGGATATACGCAAAGCCAAATTGACCAGATTTCGGGCGGAAATTTGATGGATGTGTATAAAAGGGTTATAACTTACTCTAAATAAGAGAGTTAGATGGGTTTTAAAGCAAATGAAACATAAATGTTATAGATGTTAACATTTATGTTTCATTATATTTATATAAATGAGTTAGATTTCGGAGACAATTTGGAGTCTCAGGAAGTTCAAAGCCGATGCGGCAAAGCGCTCGATGTTGCGGAGACGGTCGTTTTTGTAGCAATACTTGATGGTTTTGGTCCCTTTCGGAGTAGCCACTCCCACCCAAACCGTACCTTCCGGATTGAACTCGTCACCGCCCGGACCGGCCAGTCCGGTGGTGGAAACGGAGTAGTCGCTTCCCGTCAGTTTCCTTACCCCTTCGGCCATGGCGGCCGCCACTTCGGAGCTTACCACTCCATATTTTTCTATGATCTGCGCAGGAACGCCCAGCACTTTTTCTTTGACAGAGATGGCATAAGATGTGACGGAGCCCAGAAAATAGGCCGATGAACCTGGCACAGATGTGAACAGGTGCGCGATTTCTCCTCCTGTGCAGGATTCTGCGGCCGATACGGTGAGTCCGTGCTCTTTCAGGATTCTTCCCAGCTCGCTTTCCAGGGTGGAATCCCCATCTGCATACACCCAATCACGCAGAAGGACCTTCAATTTTCCCATTTCTGCCTCCATGAGCTGCTTCTGCAGATTGGAATCTCCTCCGTAGCAGGAGAGACGGAGCCGGATTCCGGTGAGGGGATTGGGCAGATAGGCCAGGTGCATCTGTTCTGGCAGGGCATCTTCCCAGGGAGCGATGAGCTCCGAGAGAGCGCTTTCCGCTATGCCATATACCATCAGATTCCGGTGCAAAATGCTGGAGAGCTGCTGATGTTTTCTAATGTCTTCGAGTACATCGGGGATGGCTCCCACGGCTTCGTGGGGGACTCCGGGCAGGGCATAAAGCGTTCCACCCCCCTTCACATTTCTGAAAATCATGATGGGAGCGGTTCCCAGCCGGTTTACAAGGACCTCAGCGGTGTCCGGAACATCGGCCTGGGCCAGGTTGATGGGCAGAATGTCCAGTCCCCGGTTTTTCAGGATGGAATGGACTTTTTCCAGTTGTCCGGGATGGCGGACAAGGCCTTTGCTTCCCGTGAGCCGGGCCAAAACTCCCTTGGTAATATCGTCTTTGGTGGGCCCCAGCCCTCCGGTGGTGATGACAATGTCATTGCAGGCCAGTTCGCGGGACAGGGTATTGGCTATTTCATCGGCCCGGTCTCCTATGGACAGCATGCGGTTCACATGGATGCCCATTTCTTCCAGGGCAATGGCCAGATTTCTGGAATTGGTGTCCAGTACCTGGCCGATGAGGATTTCGTCTCCAATGGTGACGATGGCAGCAAGTTTCATGGGCGGGACAAGGTTTTCAAAAGTTTGGTCAAGGCAAAGGGACGAAGGGTGGTTTCTACCAGGGAAGCACCGGCCCGGAGGCACTCCAGGGCCTCTTCCTGGCTATCTGCCATTCCAATGACAGGGTAGCGGTGAAGGGTTTCTTCCACAACGGTGGCCACTTTTTTGGAAGGGACTACGATGGCATCTATTCCGGAAAGGCGGCAATGGTTCAGCAAGGTTTGAATTTCGTCCGGGGTGTGGCCATGGGATAGCCTGAAGGCGATGGGCGTATAGTGCTCGTAGCACAGGCGCAAGCTTACGACTTCGTCCAGCAGGACGGTGGTATCTGAGATATCGGTGGAGTCAATCCCGTGGTCCCGGTCCGGATCTATTATAATAAGGTCTGTAAAATCATAGACCAGAGAGAACGAACGGGCCAGGTCTGACGAGATATTCACGGCCAGGATGGCTTTTTTCCTATACTCCTGCAGGCTGCGAATCCAGTCCAGGACGTTTTCGCTGGGGGGTGAAAGGGTTACGAACCCGGCTCCATACGTTTTGCTTTCCCGCAGTTGACGGATAGTGGGGCTTTGGAGAATCCCTATCGGGTTCTTGAAAGAAAGACCCGCGACATCTGTGTCCAAGGGCTTCTTTTTGTGTGATCCAAATAGAAACATAGCAGCGATTCTTATACGCTGCAAAGATAGTAAAAAGATGGTTAGAGTCTGTTTTGAAATGATTCAACAAATTCTTTATGTTTCTTTTTGGTAAATTTTCCTCAAAAATTTTCACCCATAGGCTTAATTAATCGCTTTGACGGAATTCCTGGAAGGTTTTGTCGGAGAAGAAGACCATGATCCGGGAAATTTCCCGGTTGCTGGAAGGGGACTGCAGGGAGAAAAGGTCCAGCTGGACAGGGTCTTCCTGAACAGGAGCCGCATTTTCTACGGGCATCCCGTTTTCATTTTCATGGTACATTTTCCCTTTTCCGCTTACCAGCCACTCCAGATTGAGCTGGGGGTAGTGGAGGATAAGGCTCTCCAAAAAGTCGTATCCGGGCTTGTTTCTACCGGCCAGAATATTGGACACGCTGCCCCTTGCGACGGACAAGGTGTCGGCCAGTTGAGTTTGCGTGATGTTCTCTGCTTGCAGGAACTGTAAAAGCCTTCGATTCATATTTGTGAACTAATCGGCCACAAATATAAAACATTCATTTTAATAAAACAAACAATATTTTGG
>CAJOLS010000016.1 GCA_905235535.1 uncultured Bacteroidales bacterium | reverse complement strand
TTTCTTGCGGCTCTTGTATCTCTGATAGAACATATCCACACGACCGGCGGTGTCCACCAGCTTCACCTTGCCCGTGTAGAACGGGTGGGAAGTGTTGGAAATTTCCAGCTTCACCAGCGGGTACTCAACGCCTTCCACAGTGATGGTCTCCTTGGAGGGAGCGCAGCTGCGGGTGACGAAGACGGTGTCATTGGACATATCCTTGAAAGCTACAAGACGGTAGGTTTCGGGATGAATTCCTTTCTTCATTTTACGTAAAAACTATAATTGTTAACAATTTGGGACCGCAAAGATAGTGATTCTTGCCGATAACTCCAAATCTTTTTGAGATTCCCGGTCAAGCCGGGAATGACGCCAGGACGTCTTGGCCGGCCCCGACCGGCCATCTCATTTCATCCTATACGGAGCATCTTCGTACAGGAGATAACGCTTGGCCTTGCGAATCCACTTCTGCTCTTCCAGTTTCACGTGCTCCTGCACCACATCAAAGGAGATTTCTTCCCTCAGGTATGCCTCCAGCACAGGGTCGGCCAGTTTGGTCCAGAAGGCGGGCTCAAACTCGAAGGCCGAATAGTGCTCCCGGAACCAGCGCATCAGGTGAAGCGTATGCAGCAGGCTGTGGTAGGGCTCTCCGGGCACCAGCATAATCTGGAAGCCGAAGCAGCGCTCTCCGGCATACCGGCCGGCCGAGGGGGTAAAGGAACAGGGACGAAGGAGGGCACCGTGGGCCTGGGGAAGTTCTTCGGGCCTCAGCGGCTTGATGAAAGGAGCACCGATGTATTCATACGGACGGGCCGTGCCGATACCGGGGGTGATGGTGGTGTTGTTCCACAGGCCTCCGCCGCTGTACAGATAAGAGCTGAACAGCCCCGGAATATCGGATGCGGGGGCAATGGTCCAGGGCATCAGCTGGCGGTTGGCGTCCGTTGCCATGGCCGATATGACGTGGATGGGGAACTTGGCGCCAATTTCGGAGGCGTACAGGTTCACCAGTTCTCCCAGCGTGAGGCCGTGCCTGTGGGCCACCTGCGGAACAAACATCTCTCCGCTCACGGCGGGGATGGAGCCTTCCACCACGCGGCCGGAGGGGTTGATATGGTCCACAATATACAGGGAGGGAGCTTCTTCTCCCAGAAGGCGCAGCATTTCCATCAGCTGCATCACGTCCTTGGTGTAGTTGAAATAGCGCACGCCCACGTCCTGGATTTCCACCACTACGGCGTCCAGGGCGCGGAGGTCTTCGGCCTCGAAAACAATGTGGTTGGTGCCGGGGGTGAGCTCTGCCTCGCGCGGATTGAAGACCGTGGCCAGGTTGCCCCGCTCCCGGAAGATGTCCCACATCCATCGGCCTTTTCCCGTGTCCCAGCAGTTCTGGGTGCAGAAACAGCCCACCTTGCCGTACAGCAGGGCCTTGTCCAACTGGTCCTCCAGGGGAGTGGTTCTGAACGAAAACATCAGCCGATAATTTTCTTGGCTACGGCAATCACCTCGTTGCCCAGGGCCTCGGCGGCCTCCATGGTGGAAGCCTCGGAGTAGATGCGGATGATGGGTTCCGTGTTGGACTTGCGAAGGTGCACCCAGGTTTTGTCGGCCTCAAAATTGATCTTGACGCCGTCTATGTCGTTGATGTTTTCCTTGGCGTAGATTTTCTTGAGCTCGGAGAGAATCTTCTCGATGAGGGCGGTGTCGGAGAGCTGGATTTTGTTCTTGGCGATGAAATACTGCGGATAGGTTTTCTTGAGCGCACTCACTTTCATCTTCTTGTGGGCCAGGTTGCTCAGGAACAGGGCTACGCCCACCATGGCGTCGCGGCCGGCGTGGATGGCGGGATAGATGACGCCTCCGTTGCCTTCTCCTCCTATGAGGGCACCCACCTCGTGCATCTTGGTGGTTACGTTCACCTCGCCCACGGCGGCGGCGTAGTACTTGCCGCCGTGCTTCTCCGTTACGTCGCGGAGGGCGCGGGTGCTGGAGAGGTTGGAAACGGTGGCGATGGGCTTTCCTTCCTCCTGGGCCAGTTCACACAGATAATCGGCCACGCTCACCAGGGTATATTCTTCCACGAAGGGTTTCCCGTCTTCCTGGATGAAGGCCAGGCGATCTACGTCCGGATCTACGGAAACGCCCAGGTCGGCCTTTTCCTTCACCACGGTTTCGCACAGGTCCACCAGATTGGCGGGCAGCGGCTCCGGGTTGTGGGCAAAGTCTCCGGTGGGGTTGCAATTGAGCTCTATGCATTTGACACCCAAGCGCTTCAGCAGGCGGGGCATGATGATGCCGCCCACGGAATTGACGGCATCTACCACTACGGTGAAGCCGGCGGCCCTGATGGCCTCTGCATCTACGGCAGGCAGGGCCAGAACGGCATCCAGGTGCTTGTCCGTGAAGTCTTCCTCTTCAATGGTTCCCAGGTTGTCCACCTCGGCAAAGCAGAAATCTTCCTTTTCGGCCAAATCCAGTACGGCCTGGCCTTCCGCGGCGGTGAGGAATTCACCCTTGTCGTTCAGGAGCTTGAGCGCGTTCCACTGGCGGGGGTTGTGGCTGGCGGTGAGGATGATGCCGCCGTCGGCCTGGGCAAAGAGGACGGCCATTTCCGTGGTGGGCGTGGAGGCAAAGCCGCACTTGACCACATCTATTCCGCAGCCGATGAGGGTGCCCACTACCAGCTGCTCCACCATGTCTCCGGACATACGGGCGTCCTTGCCCACCACCACTTTGTAGCGCTCTCCGTTGGGCTGGGGCTTGCGCCGGGGGAGGGTGGCGGCATAGGCAGCCGTGAACTTGACCACGTCAATGGGGGTGAGGGAATTGCCGGGCTCTCCGCCGATGGTTCCGCGAATGCCGGAAATGGATTTGATGAGTGTCATATTATAAACTTTTTGTATTCTTTAAATCACACAAATATATTAAATTTGCGCCCCAATTACAAATCGCAACTATGCAAGGTTTCTGGACCATCCTGATGCTTATCTTCTCGAACGTATTCATGACGTTCGCGTGGTACGGCCATCTCAAGCTGCAGGAGATGAAAATCTCTACCGGCTGGCCGCTCATCCTTATCATCCTCTTCTCCTGGGGCATAGCCTTTTTTGAGTACTGCCTCACCGTCCCCGCCAACCGCATCGGCTTCCAGGGCAACGGCGGCCCCTTCAACCTGATGCAGCTCAAAGTAATCCAGGAGGTGATTTCCCTCACCATCTTCACCGTCATCGTCACCTTCCTGTTCAAAGGCACTCCTATCCAGTGGAACCACCTGGCCGCCTTTGTCTGTATGGTCCTGGCGGTTTTCTTTGTGTTTTTGAAATAAAAATTTGGAGATTCAGAATTTTATCGTACCTTTGCATTCCCATTCGCTGGGTTCGTATAACGGTTAGTACTCGAGATTCTCAATCTCGCAATAGGAGTTCGATTCTCCTACCCAGTACCACAAGCGCCAGGCCCTTCGCCCGGCGCTTTTTCGGGTAATGATGCAAAAAACAGGCGGGGTGGACATTCGGCGGCTCAACGCGAAAACCCGGTTGTTTTGCATTTCTTAAGCAAAGAATATCCGCCGGTCTTGTTGGAATCTTTCGGATTCCTCATTACCGTGTGCGAAAACCACCCATAGCGCACACCGGAGCACCAAAGAACGTGTCCCGTGTGCAAAACCAGGGTAAAAACGCACACGGAAACGGGAACAAAACGAAGGATGGCGGGAGATCCCGGGTCAGAGCCGTCAGGACCCGGGATGAGATGGAGGACGCCGGGGAGGAGAGAGGAAGGAGGCAGGGGGTGCCCCGAAGCGACTTTGACAAAAAAGGGTCCGTGCGGGAGCCCGTGCAGGGAGCGGTGCTTGCATGACGGCGTGTGTTTGACGACCGTTAGACGCGCCGAAGGCGTGGCTAAAAGGGAGGAGTTAGCCGTCAAGCGACCGGGTGAGCCCCTTTTTTGGCATTCGAGCGAGGAGCACCCCCTGCCTTTCGGAGACGTACACTCGTTTCAAATACTTATAACGTCCCAAGTCCAGGAGAGTAGTGTCCCCGGTCTGCATTTTTGTCAGGGGCCAGCGACGGCAGAGCGCACAGAACGACGAAAGCCGTCCCCGGTCCCCAAGGTATTTGCGGACCAGCGACGGAAAGGTCAGGGTCCAGCAACGGAACGGTCAGGGTCCAGCGACGGCAGAGCGCACAGAACGGCTATATTGTTGCGGAATTCCGCAGAACTGATGACAACCATAACACCGGTACATTATGGTACTAGAGCCGCAAACGGCAACCCGAAGCGGGCTGCCGTTTTTCTTATTCACCGGGAACCAGGGTGCTCACGTCTGTCACCAGAACCAGCCCGTCGCGGAACGTGAAAGAAAAGGGCACGTAATTCTGGAGGCAGTAGTAGTGGAAAGAGTAAGTCTTGCCCGGCTGCAGGCCTTCCACAAGGGATTCCATGCTATTAACCAGACAGACACACTTTACCTCCGCACCTTCCTTCTCATAATCTACTCGGTAGTAGATATCACTTCCCTTGACGGAAACGCTGCACACAAGTCCCCTGTCCTGGAAGGAACAGTTGAGCCAGGCGTACGAACGGGAAACCCGAAGGGCTCCCCCTTCGTTTTTAAGGGTGAGCAGGGAGAGATCCATGATTTCCGAAGCACCCTTGACGCAGTCTGAGTATGTAAAATCCTGAACGCTCACAGGCCCGTCCTTCCTGCATCCCGGCAGGAAGGAAAGGACCATCAGGATCAATAACAGTCTTTTCATGGCTTATTGATGCTCTTCGCGGTAGAGGAAGCACTCGATGGTGTTTTTCATGAGCATGGCAATGGTCATGGGGCCCACACCGCCCGGAACAGGAGTGATGTAAGAGGCCACAGGCTGGGCCGATGCAAAGTCCACGTCCCCGCAGAGCTTGCCTTCCTCGTCACGGTTCATGCCCACGTCAATGACCACGGCACCGGGCTTGACCATGTCTCCGGTAATGAGCTTGGCCTTACCCACGGCCAGCACCAGAACGTCGGCATTGCGGCACACGGCGCCCAGGTCTGCGGTACGGGAATGAGCGATGGTAACGGTGGCGTGGCGGTCCAGCAGGAGCTTGGCCACGGGCTTGCCCACAATATTGCTGCGGCCCACCACAACGGCGTTTTTGCCCTTGAGTTCCAGGCCGATGCTGTCTATCAGGCGCATGATGCCGGCGGGGGTGCAGGGCACAATGCACTTCTTGCCCAGCCACAGGCCGGCCACGTTGCCGGGATGGAAACCGTCCACGTCTTTCTCGCGGGCGATGGTGTCAATCACCTTCTCCTCATCAATGTGCTTGGGCAGGGGCAACTGCACCAGGATGCCGTCCACCAGAGGGTCCTTGTTCAGGGCCACAATCTGCTCCAGCAGGGCGGCCTCGGAGATATCGGCCGGCAGTTCCACCAGGCGGGATTCCATGCCCGTGTAGGCAGCGGCCTTCACTTTGTTGCGGACATAAACCTGGCTGGCGGGGTTCTCGCCCACGATAATCACCACTAAGCAGGGCTTGCGGCCATACTTGGCCTCCAGCACGGGGACTTCGGCCTTCACCTCGTCCTTGACTGCCAGACTCAATGCTTTTCCGTCAATGATATTTCCCATATACAATTCATAAATTAGATTCTTCGCTTCACTCAGAGTCTGTTTTGAAATGACTGATATTTTTATTTATAGTTTATTTTTGTGGAAATTTTTCTTGAAAATTTACCAAAAAGAAACATAAAGAATTTATTGAATCATTTCAAAACAGACTCTCAGAATGACAGGGGTATTATTCAAATGCTATGTGTGCGATGTCTTTTCTGTAGAATAAGTTGTCACACTGGATTTGCTCCACCTCGGCATAAACCTTGCGGCGGGCATCGGAGAGGTCGGAGCCTGCGGCTATCACCATGAGCACGCGGCCGCCGTCAGTGACCAGCTGACCGTCTTTCAAGGCGGTTCCCATGTGGTACACCCGGGTGCCCACGCGGTGCATGCCATTGATGGCAACGCCTTTCTCATAATGGCCGGGATAGCCCTTGGAGGCCAGCACCACGCCCAGGGTTACGCCATCGGCCCAAACGGGTTCTTCCACCTCACGGGCCGTAGCCACGCCTTCGAAGATGTCGTAGATGTCGCTTTGCAGCAGCGGCAGCACCACCTCCGTCTCGGGGTCTCCGAAGCGGGCGTTGAACTCAATCACCTTGATGCCCTGCGGGGTTTTCATAAGGCCGCCGTACAGCACGCCGGACAGCGGCAGGCCCTCGGCCACCATGGCCGATGCAGTCTTGCACATGATTTCCTTGTAGGCGAACTCCTTATCGGCCTCGGTGATGAAAGGAAGGCCTGTATAGGCGCCCATGCCGCCGGTGTTGGGGCCCTTGTCCCCGTCAAAGGCCCTTTTGTGGTCTTGCGACAGGGGCATGGGATACACGCGGGAGCCGTCCACGAAGCACAGGAAGGAGAATTCAGGGCCGGTAAGGAAATCCTCCACCACTACCCTGCCCTGCCCGAAGCTGTGGTCCAGAAGCATATCGGCCAGGGCTTGCCTGGCCTCTTCCAGGTCCCGGGCAATGACTACGCCCTTGCCGGCGGCCAGCCCGTCGTATTTGAGCACCGCCGGGAAAGGACGGGCCGATACATAGGAGAGGGCTTCGTCGTAGTCTGAAAAGCCCTGGTAGGCTGCCGTGGGGATGTCATATTTGGCCATGAGCTTCTTGGCAAACTCCTTGGAGCTCTCGATGGCGGCAGCCGCCTTCGTGTGGCCGAAGATTTTGAGCCCGGCGGCGCGGAAGGCATCCACGATGCCCGCGGCCAGGGAGGCTTCGGGACCCACCACGGCAAGGTCCACATTGTTCTCCAGCGCAAAGGCCTTGAGGCCTTCCACGTCGGTGTCTTTCAAAGGCACGTTGAAAGCCTGTTCCCCAATGCCGGCATTGCCGGGGGCGCAGAAAATTTTTCCTACCTGAGGGCTGCGGGAGAGAGCATCCACAATGGCATGTTCGCGCCCGCCTCCACCTATTACCAAAACGCTTTTCATCGACTAATGCTTGAAATGTCTAATGCCTGTGAAGAGCATGGTGATGCCCAGTTCGTCGGCCTTGCGGATGGCATCCTCGTCGCGGATGCTGCCGCCGGGCTGCACAATCACGGTTACGCCGTACTTGGCGGCCAGGGCCACGGTGTCGTCGAAGGGCAGGAAGCCGTCGGAGGCCAGTACCAGGCCTTCGGTGAAGCCGGCGTTACGGGCCTCATTCAGGGCAATCTCGGCCGATCCCACGCGGTTGGTCTGGCCGGCGCCGATGCCGATGGTGTGGTTGTCGCGCACCACGGCGATGGCATTGGACTTCACGTGCTTGACTATCTTCCAGCCAAAGTTGGCATCGGAGAGCTGGGCATCCGTGGGCTTCACCTTGGTGACGCACATTTCGGAGGTGACTTTCTCTACCTGGGTGTCCAGTTCCTGAGCCAGCATACCGCCGTTCACACTTATGAACTGGGGCACGGAGGCACCGTCACGGGTCATGTCCACCTTCATCACGCGGAGGTTCTTCTTGGTGGAGAGAATCTCCAGGGCCTCGGGAGTGAAGTCGGGGGCAATCACAATTTCCAGGAAGATGGGCTTCATGCCGGCGGCCACTTCGGCGGTGAGGGTGCGGTTCACGCCCACGATGCCGCCGTAGATGCTCACCTTGTCGGCCTCATAGGCGGCCTGCCAGGCTTCCTCGATGGTCTTGCCCACGGCTGCGCCGCAGGGGTTCATGTGCTTGAGGGCCACGCAGAAGGGCTCCTCAAAGTCACGCAGAACATTGAGGGCGGCGTTGGCGTCCTGGATGTTGTTGTAGGAGAGTTCCTTGCCCTGGATCTGGGTGGCAAAGGCCAGGGAGAAAGGGACAGGGTTAAGGGTGGCGTAGAACTTGGCGCTCTGGTGGGGGTTCTCACCGTAACGGAGGCCCTGCCTGAGGTCGTACTCCAGGAAGAGTTTTTCGTTCAGGCCGGCCTGGGCACGCATGTAAGTGGCAATGCAGGCGTCGTATTCGGCCGTATGGGTATAGGCCTTGGCCGATAGTTTCAGACGGGTTTCGTCGGAGGTTTTGCCATGGGCTTTCAGTTCGGCCAGCACGGTGTCATAATCGTCAGGGTCACACACGATGGTGACGTCCTTCCAGTTCTTGGCGGCGCTGCGCACCATGGAAGGGCCGCCGATGTCGATGTTCTCGATGGCCTCCTCCAGGGTTACGCCTTCCTTGGCGATGGTCTGGCGGAAAGGATAGAGGTTCACGCAAACCAGCTCGATGGTCTGGATGCCGTTCTCCCTGAGGGTTTCCATGTGGGCCGGAACGTCGCGGCGGGCCAGGATGCCGCCGTGCACCTTGGGATGCAGGGTCTTCACACGGCCGTCGCAAATCTCCGGGAAGCCGGTGACTTCGCTGATGCCGATGGTTTTCACGCCTTCGGATTCCAGCAGTTTCTGCGTACCGCCGGTGGCGATAATTTCCCAACCCAAATCTACCAGGCCCTTCACAAAGGGCACCAGTCCTTTTTTGTCGCTAACACTAACTAACGCTCGCATAATAGATTATTTATTGTTTGTACATATAATTCATGTTCAATGACTTGACCAAGGCGATGGACTTCGGCGGGGTCCGACCCTTCGTAGGGGAAGGCACGCTGGGCAATGATTTTGCCGCCGTCCAAATCGGCATTCACCCAGTGGATGGTGATGCCGTACACCTTGACGCCGTAGGCCACGGCTTCTTCCACCGCGCGTGCACCCCTGAAGGAGGGCAGCAGCGAAGGATGGACGTTGATGATCTTTCCCTCGTAGGCATTCAGGAGGGTTTCCCCTATTATCCTCATATAGCCGGCCAGGCAGACCAGGTCTATGCCCTTGGCATCCAGGAGTTTGACTATATCAGCCTCATAGGCAGCCTTTCCGGAATACTCCTTAGGGTTGAAGACAAAGGCTTCAATCCCGAATTCCCGGGCCCGCCCGATGACGGGGGCGCCGGGCTTGTCGCACACCATCACGGCCACCTGCGCGCCGGGGATGCGTCCCTCTGCGCAGGCCTTGGCAATGGCTGTGAAGTTGGTGCCGGTGCCGGATGCAAATACTGCCAGATTCTTCACTTCGTTCAGAATGACAAGGGTTATTTCAGGATGATATTCACGCCTTCCTGGTCCGTTACCTTGCCTATGACAGAGGCTTTCTCTCCGTGGGCTTCCAGGATGGAAATGGCCTTGGGGGCCTCGGAGGCATCCATGACGGCAATCATTCCCACGCCCATGTTGAAGATGTTGAACATTTCCCGGTGCGGCACGCCGCCCCACTTCTCCAGCATCTTGAACACCGGCAGGATTTCCCAGGTACCCTCGTGAATCTCCAGGCCCTGGCCGGGACGCAGCACGCGCGGGATATTCTCGTCAAAGCCGCCGCCGGTGATGTGGGCCACCCCGTGCACGTCGCACTGGCGAATCACATCCAGCATCTGCTTCACGTAAATCCTGGTAGGAGTGAGGAGCACCTCACCCAGCTTGCGGCCGCCGAACTCCGGAATGGCATCCTGGTAGTTCAGGCCTGCATCGGCTACAATCTTGCGCACTAAGGAGAAGCCGTTGGAATGTACGCCGCTGGAAGCAATGGCCACCAGCACGTCTCCCACCTTCACCTTGGAGCCGTCAATGAGCCTGGACTTCTCCACCACGCCGGTGGTATAGCCGGCAATGTCATATTCGCCGTCCCCGTACATGCCGGGCATCTCGGCCGTCTCGCCGCCCACCAGCGCACAGCCGGCCTGGCGGCAGCCTTCGGCAACACCCGCGACGATGGCTTCCACCTTGGCGGGGATGTTGTGTCCCAGGGCCACGTAATCCAGGAAGATGAGAGGCTCGGCACCCTGGGCCAGAACGTCGTTCACGCACATGGCCACGGCATCTATGCCTATGGTGTCGTGCTTGTCCATGGCAAAGGCAATCTTGAGCTTGGTGCCCACGCCGTCGGTGCCGGAAACCAGCACCGGTTCTTTGATATTCAGGGCCGAGAGGTCAAACATGCCGCCAAAGGAGCCGATGTTGCCCATGGAGCCCGTGCGGGACGTGGAGGCCACATGCTGCTTGATGCGCCGTACTACTTCGTAACCGGCTTCCAGATTTACGCCGGAGAGTTCGTAAGATTTTGCCATAGTTTCTTATTCGTTGGATAAATCGTCATACAGGAGGGTAGGATATTCGCCCGTGAAACAGGCCTGGCAGGGATCGGCACAGCCGAAGCAGGAGTCACGGGTGCTTTCGGGGCTCAGGTAGCCAAGCGTGTCGGCGCCTATGGCCTGGCAGGCCTCCTCAAGCGTCCGGTTGGAGCACAGCAGTTCTTCCGGGGTGGAGGTATCCACGCCGTAGTGGCAGGTGTGCTTCATCATGGGGCTGGCAATGCGCACGTGCACTTCCTTGGCGCCGGCTTCCCGCAGCATCCTCACAATCTTGAGGGAGGTGGTGCCGCGCACGATGGAATCGTCCACCAGCACAATACGCTTGCCACTGACGATGCTGTGCACGGGAGAAAGTTTCATTTTCACGCCCAGTTCGCGCAGGGACTGCACCGGCTGGATGAAGGTACGGCCCACATATTTGTGCTTGACCAGGCCCATTTCGTAAGGGATGCCGCTTTCCTCGGCATACCCCATGGCGGCACTGAGGCTGGATTCCGGTACGCCCACTACGATATCGGCCTCCACGGGGCATTCGCGTGCCAGGCGGCGGCCGGCCTCCTTGCGGTAGGCGTGTACGTTGCAGCCGTCAATGTCGCTGTCCGGGCGGGCGAAATAGATGTACTCCATGGCGCACATGCGGTGGCGGGAGAACTTGGAATACAGGTTGGAGCGAAGGCCGTGGTCGTCCAGGCAGATGATTTCCCCGGGCTTGACGTCCCGGATGAATTCGGCTCCCATGATGCCGAAGGCGCAGGATTCGCTGGAAACCGCATATCCGTCTCCCAGCTTGCCTATGCAGAGGGGCTTGATACCGTATTTGTCCCGGCAGGCATAGATGCGGTTTTTGGTCATGATGACAAAGGTAAAACCGCCTTCCAGCATATTCAGGGCCTTCACAATCCGTTCAATCCGGTCTTCCTTGCCGGTCTTTTTAATGAGGTGGGCCAGGAGTTCGCTGTCTGTGTCTGTCTGGAACAGGATGCCCTGCTTTTCCAGGTAGGCGGCCACCTGGGGTGCATTCACCAGGTTGCCTTCCCCGGCCATGGCAAAGTCTCCGGAATGGTGGCGGAAGAACAGGGGTTCCACATTGTTGAGCCCGCCCTTGGATGCGTTGGCATACTTGACGCTGCCCACGCCCAGGGAGCCCGGGAGTTTCTTGAGCTCCCCGTTGGTAAATACCTCGCTCAACAGTCCCTGTCCGCGATAGGAGTGCGGCGTACCCTGCTCATCGAAGGTGATGATGCCGGCGCCTTCCTGGCCGCGGTGCTGCAGGTTGTGAAGCCCGTAATAAATAAGTGCCGATGCGTCCTTGACGCCGTAAACTGCCAGTACACCCATTATTTAAGTCCGTTTAGTCTGTCCAAAACAATCTGATAGCTGGCCACCACGTCGCTCAGGTCCAGGCGGAAGCGGTCTTTGTCCAGCTTTTCGCCGGTAACCTCGTCCCAGAGACGGCAGGTGTCGGGCGAAATCTCGTCGGAGATGATGATGTGGCCGTTGTCCGAGGCGCGGCCAAACTCCAGCCGCATATCCACCAGCTCGATGCCGGCCTTGTGCAGCAGGGCGCCCAGCAGCTCGTTGGCCTGAAGGGCCACCTTCTTCACATGCTCCAGTTCCTGGTAATTCATGAGCCCCAGCGCTACGGCGTGATGCTCGTTGATGAGCGGGTCTCCCAGTTCATCGTTGTTGTAACGCATTTCCACAATGGTGTTGCCGGGTTTGAAACCGTCTTCCACGCCCAGCCTCACGGCTTCGGAAGCCGTGAGGCGGTTGCGCACCACCACCTGCAGCGGGATAATCTCAATCTTCCGGCACAGCTGTTCATCGGCCGATACCGCCTCGATGAAATGCGTCTCCACGCCGCTACGGTTCAGATAATCCAGCAGGATGGCCGATATCTGGTTGTCTATAGCGCCCTTCCCCTTGAAGCGGGCCCGCTTGATATTGTTGTAGGCCACGGTGACATCCGAAAAGTGGAAAATCACCTGGTCCGGATGGCCGGTAGCAAAGACCTGCTTCTCGTTGCCTTTGAAAATGAGTTCTTTCTTTTGCATTATGCGTTCGTTTTGCGGAAATAATTCACTGCATTCTGGAAAATGGGCTGGCAGCAGTTGCCGCCGATGTTCTTGAAGACGTTGTCTTCGTAACGCTCGGAGTGGCCCATCTTGCCCAGGATATGGCCGTCGGGGCTCAGGATGCCCTCAATGTCATAGTGGGAGCCATTGGGGTTATCTACATAACGGAAGGCCACCTGGCCGCGGGCAAAGAGTTCCCTGGCCAGCGCCTCCCCTACCACAAACTTGCCTTCGCCGTGGCTGAAGGCTATGCTGTGGCGCTCTCCCTTCTGGAAACCGGAGAGCCAGGGGGAATTCACGGAAGCCACTTCCGTACGGGCGATGAGGGAAACGTGCCGGTTGATGTCGTTGCGGAAGAGGGTGGGAGAAGCGGGGGTTACGCTTCCCGTTTTGCCGTAAGGCAGCAGGCCGCTCTTGACCAGGGCCTGGAATCCGTTGCAGATGCCCAGGATAAGGCCTCCGCGCTTTTGCAACTGGCCGATGGCCTCGCTCACCTTGGCGTTGCCGATGACGCTGGCGATGAACTTGCCGCTGCCGTCGGGCTCGTCACCCGAGGAAAAACCGCCGCAGAAGGCCAGGATGTGGCACTCTCCGATAAGGGCCGAAAGCTGGTCTATGGAACGGAGCACATCTTCACCGGTGAGGTTTCGGAACACAAAAGGACGCACCTCGGCCCCGGCTTTGCGGAAGGCCTTGGCGGTATCGTAGTCGCAGTTGGTGCCCGGGAAGATGGGGAGACATACCACCGGATGCTCTACCGGGGCGCCGGGATAAACCAGGTTGGCGGGGTCGAATGCCTTTTCCTCAACAACCGGGGCCGGCTGGTCGAAGGCAGGCTTCACGCGAGGGGGATAGTTGCCGAAGTAGCGGCTTTCGTAGGCCTTTTCCAGTTGCTCCAGCGGCAGGCAGGTGCCGTTGATGCAGATGCCTTCTGCCGTAACTTCTCCCAGCTCTGCAGCGCCTTCTATGGGGCAGGAAGCCTCCAGCACCACGGAGCCGTAGCCCAGGGAGAAGAGCTCTTCTTCCGGCACGGAAACCTTGACGCCCAGGCCGTTGCCCAGGGCCATTTTCACCAGGGCTTCGGCCACGCCGCCGTAGCTGAGAGACCAGGCCGACACCACCTTGCCGGCTTCCACCTGCGTGTGCAGCCAGTTCCAGTTGGCCTTGAGCTGGTCTGTATCCGGCATGAAATTAGCCAGCGGGGTATGCTTGAGGAGATAAATCTTATTTCCGGCCTTCTTGAATTCCGGGGATATGACCTTCCGGGCATCTACGGTGGTGATGCCGAAGGCCACCAGGGTGGGCGGCACGTGGATGTGCTCGAAGGTTCCGCTCATGGAATCCTTGCCGCCGATGGAAGGAAGGCCCAGGGCATCCTGCATCTTGAGGGTGCCCAGCAGGGCGGCCAGCGGTTTGCCCCAGGTGCGGGGGTCGGAGGTCATGCGCTCGAAGTACTCCTGGTACGAAAAGCGCATGCCGGACCAGCGGGCACCCGCGCAGGCCACCTTGGTGCAGGCTTCCACCACCGCATAGGCGGCACTGTGGTAAGGGCTCCAGAGGGCCAGGTCCGGGTTGTAGCCGAAGGCCATGACGCTGGCGGTATCGGTGTAACCGTCGGCGGGCAGTTTCTGCACGGAAACCTGCGTTTCCGTAGCCTGCCGCACGCCGCCGTAAGGCATGAGCACGGTGGAACGGCCAATGGTGGAGTCGAACATTTCCACCAGGCCCTTCTGGGAGGCCACGTTGGGGGCGGCCATCAGGGAGAGCATCTTGTCTTCCAGGTTCTTCCCTTCCACCTTCCGCTCAAAGGGGTTGCAGTTTTCTACGGCGCCGATGGTGGCCTTGGCATAATGCCGGGCACCGGCGCTGTCTATGAATTCGCGGGAGAGGTCGCACACCTTCTCCCCGTGGAAGAACATGCGCATGCGGCCGGTATCCGTCACATCGGCCACGTGGGTTACCTCTATATTATCCAAGGCACAAAGCTCTTCGAACTGCTTCCGGGAAGCGGCTTCCACCACCACGGCCATGCGCTCCTGGGACTCGCTGATGGAGAGCTCCGTGGCATTGAGGCCGGCATACTTCACGGGCACGCGGTCCAGATAGATGTCCAGGCCGGGGGCCAGTTCTCCGATGGCTACGCTGACGCCGCCTGCCCCAAAGTCGTTGGATTTCTTGATGAGGCGGGTCACTTCCCTGCGGCGGAACAGGCGCTGCAGCTGGCGCTCTTCGGGGGCATTACCCTTCTGCACCTCGCTGCCGCAGGTTTCCAGGGAAGCCTCGGTGTGCTGCTTGGAGGAACCGGTGGCGCCTCCGATGCCGTCGCGGCCGGTGCGGCCGCCCAGCAGCAGGATCACGTCTCCGGCGGCGGGAGATTCGCGGCGTACGGCCGATGCCTTCACGGCACCCACCACGGCACCAATCTCCATGCGCTTGGCCGTATAGCCCTCGGAATAGATTTCCCGCACGTGGGTGGTGGCCAGGCCAATCTGGTTGCCGTAGCTGGAATAGCCTTCGGCCGCCTTGTGGGAAATCATGCGCTGGGGCAGTTTGCCGGGGATGGTATCGGCCACCTTGGCGGTGATATCTCCGGCGCCGGTAACGCGCATGGCCTGATATACATAGGCACGGCCGGACAAAGGGTCCCGGATGGCACCGCCCAGGCAGGTGGCGGCGCCGCCGAAAGGTTCTATTTCCGTGGGATGGTTATGCGTCTCGTTCTTGAACTGGAGCAGCCATTTCTCGTCTTCTCCGTCCACGTTCACCGTCGCAAAAATGCTGCAGGCGTTGTTTTCCTCGCTCTGCTCCAGGTCTTCCAGGAGGCCCTTGGATTTGAGATAGCGGGCTCCGATGGTGGCCAGTTCCATGAGGCAGAGGGGTTTGGCTTCGCGGCCCAGATCCTTTCTCATCCTGGCCAGAAGGCCCAGGGAGGCATCTATATCGGCCTTGATGAAAGATTCGTCCACCTTGATTTCTTCTAAGGTGGAGGTGAAGGTGGTGTGGCGGCAGTGGTCGCTCCAATAGGTGTCCAGGATGCGGAGTTCGGTGCCGGAAGGGTCCCTGCCTTCCGTGCGGAAATACGCCGCCACGCAGGCGAGGTCGTCGCTGTTCATGGCCAGTCCCTTCTCCTTGCAGAAGGCGGGATAGGCCGATTCCGGCAGCTGGCAGAAGCCCGTGAGGTCTTCCACCGGCTTCACGCTGGCCTGTTCGTTCTCCTGGATGACGGAGAGGTCTTTCCTCCGGCTTTCCACGGGATTGATGTAGTAGGCGGCAATCCTGGCCAAGGTCTGGTCCGTGACCGTCTCGTCAAACAGCAGCAGCCGGGCGCTCTTGATGCGGATATCGGCCTCCGGGTCTATCAGGTGCACGCAGTCGCAGGCCGATGAGGCCCGCTGGTCAAACTGGCCGGGCAGGTATTCCACCGCTATGTATTTCCCGGCGGAAGGAAGGTCGTCCGTCACCTGGTCCGTGACCGTTTCCCCGAATACGGTGTAGCGGCATTTCTCCACCAGCTGGTCGGAAAAACCGAACAGGTCGTAAACATTGACCAGCCGGAGGCTGCCAAGGGAGAGGGACAGGTTCTCATTGAAATCCCTGAGCAGGCTGGAGGCCTCCACGCGGAAACCTTCCCGCTTCTCTACAAATAATCTCCTGGGTTGTTCCATTTTATAAAAAAAGGATGCCCACCGGGCGTGCGTGCGGGGTGGGCATGATGTTATATGACTGTATTGAGTACTTTATCGCTCTGGTCCTGGCGGAACTGCTGAAGTTCCTGCGCGAGGGTTTTGTCGTGGAGGGCCAGGATGGAGACAGCGTAGAGGGCTGCATTCCTGGCACCGTCGATGGCCATGGTGGCTACGGGAATGCCGGAGGGCATCTGGACTATGGACAGGAGGGAATCCCAGCCGGAGAGGGCCTTGGACTTCACCGGGATCCCGATGACCGGGAGTGTGGTGTAGGCGGCGATGACTCCGGGCAGGTGGGCCGCCCCGCCGGCGCCGGCGATGACAATTTCACATCCCTTTTCCGGCAGTGATTTCACGTAGTCTGCCAGGGGGCCGGGGTTGCGGTGGGCGCTGAGCACCCGCTTTTCGTACGGGATACCGAATTCCTCTAGGGTGGAGCAGCACGGGGACATTACATCCCAGTCACTGGCGCTGCCCATGATTACTGCTACTTTCATTGGGCCAAAAATCATTTTCTAACCATTCCAAAAAGGAAAGTACAAAGTTACGACGAGTCCGGGACACTTACAAGAACCCCGCAGATTATTTTGTCAACAATTTTCCTGTTAATAAAATTTTTAAGAAAAATCTTGCACAAGTTGGATTTGGGCCGTAACTTTGCAACTTACAAGTTTCTCCCATGAAAGCAGTTGTAAAAACCAACTTCCATCTTCCCGGTCTCCAATCCAAGTACACGGGAAAAGTCCGCGACGTTTACTTCCTTGACAGTGGCTACCTGGTGATGGTGGCTACAGACCGCATTTCGGCCTTCGACGTGGTTCTCCCCGAAGGCATCCCCTGCAAAGGCCAGGTCCTCAACCAGCTGGCCGCCCAGTTCCTGGACCTTACCACGGACATCCTTCCCAACTGGAAAGTGGCCGTGCCGGACCCTATGGTCACCATCGGCTACCGCTGCGAGCCCTATAAAGTGGAGATGGTGGTGCGCGGTTATCTCGCCGGCCATGCCTGGAGAGAGTACAAAGCCGGCAACCGCACCCTCTGCGGCGTCACGCTGCCCGAAGGCCTGAAGGAAAACCAGAAACTCCCCCAACCCATCATCACCCCCACCACCAAGGCGGCCGAAGGGCACGACGAGGATATCAGCAAGGAGGAGATCATTGCCCGCGGCATTGTCCCGGCCGATGAATACGAGCAGCTGGAGAAATACACCCTGGCCCTGTTCCGGCGCGGAACGGAAATAGCCGCGAAACGGGGTCTCATCCTGGTGGACACCAAATACGAATTCGGCAAGAAAGACGGCCAGATTTACCTGATGGACGAAATCCATACCCCGGATTCTTCCCGTTATTTCTATGCCGAGGGTTACGAGGAGCGCCTTGAAAAGGGCGAGCACCAGAAGCAGCTGTCCAAGGAATTTGTCCGGGAATGGCTCATGGCAGGCGGTTTCCAGGGCCAGACCGGCCAGAAGGTGCCCGAAATGACGCCCGAGGTGGTTAACGGCATCACGGACCGCTACATCGAGCTGTACGAAAAGCTGAGCCCCGTTCCCTTCCAGAAGGCCGAGTGCGAAGACATCGAGGCCCGTATCCAGCAGAATATCCAGAATTTCCTTCAAAACAAACAAGCATGATTGAGCGCTATTCCCGCAAAGTGATGCGGGACGTCTGGACCGAAGAAAACAAGTTCGGAGCCTACTTGAAAGTGGAAATTCTCTCCTGCGAAGCCTGGAGCAAGCTGGGCGTCATCCCCGCAGAGGACGTGGAGAAAATCCGGGCCAACGCCCGCTTTGAAGTCTCCCGCATCCGCGAGATCGAGGAGCAGACCCGCCACGACGTAGTGGCTTTCACCCGCGCTGTGAGCGAAAGCCTGGGCGAAGAACGCAAGTGGGTGCACTACGGCCTCACCTCCACCGACGTGGTGGACACGGCCAACGGCTACCTGCTCAAGCAGGCCGACGCCATCCTCCTGCAGGACCTGAAGGATTTCCAGGAAGTGCTGCGCAGGCGCGCCCTGGAGTTCAAGGCCACTCCCTGCATCGGCCGTACGCACGGAATCCATGCCGACATTACCAGCTTCGGCCTCAAGTGGGCCCTCTGGTACGAGGAAATGAAGCGCAACATAGAGCGTTTCCAGGCTGCCGCCGCCCGTGTGGAAGCCGGCAAGATGAGCGGGGCCGTGGGTAACTTTGCCAACATCCCGCCCTTCATCCAGGATTATGTCTGCGGTAAGCTGGGCATTGAATCGGCCGCCATCTCCACCCAGGTGCTGCAAAGGGACCGCCACGCCAATTACGTGGGCGCCCTGGCCTTGATTGCCGCCACCCTGGAGCAGATGGCCTTCGAAGTGCGCAACCTCCAGCGTACGGAAGTGAGAGAGGTGGAGGAAGCCTTCCGCAAAGGACAGAAAGGCTCCAGCGCCATGCCGCACAAGCGCAACCCCATCAGCAGCGAAAACATCTGCGGTTGCGCACGCGTGATGCGCGGATATATGGCCACGGCCTACGAGAACGTAGCCCTCTGGCACGAGCGCGACATATCCCACTCCAGCACGGAGCGCATCGTGCTCCCGGACGCCACGGAGCTGCTGGACTACATGCTCACCCGCTTCAAGGGCATCCTGGAAAACCTGGTGGTGTATCCGGAGACCATGCTCGCCAACATCTACCGCACCCGCGGCGTCATTTTCGCCCAGCGCGTGATGAACGCCCTCATCGCCAAGGGCCTCTCCCGCGAGCAGGCGTACGATACCGTGCAGCCCATAGCCATGGAAGCCTGGACGGGCAACAAGGACTACAAGACCCTGCTGGAAGCATCGGCCGACGTTACAAACAAATTGTCCAAGGCAGAGCTGGATGATTGCTTCACCTTGGACTATTATTTCAAGAACGTGGACGAAATCTTCCGCCGCGTAGGCATTGCCTAACGCACCACGGTAGCGTCGCGGTCCGGTCCTACAGACACTATCTTGACCCGGCAACGGGTTTCGGCCTCGATAAAGCCGATATAGTTTTTGAACGCCTCGGGGAAATCCTCGTATCTGCGCAGGTCGCTCAGCGGGGTTTTCCATCCGGGGAATTCTTTATATATAGGTGTGGCACTCTTGCCTCCGTCGTACGGGAAACGGTCTGTGGTTTCGCCGTCCACCTTGTAGGCCACGGCCACTTTGATGGTGTCGAAGGTATCCAGCACGTCGGATTTCATCATGATGAGGTCCGTCACGCCGTTCATCATCACCGCATACCTCAGGGCCACCATGTCCAGCCAGCCGGTGCGGCGGGGACGGCCGGTGGTGGCGCCGAATTCGTGGCCTATCTGGCGCAGGCGCTCTCCGTCCCCGTCAAAGAGTTCCGTGGGGAAGGGACCGCTGCCCACGCGGGTGCAGTACGCCTTGAAGATGCCGAACACGCGGCCCACGCGGGAAGGGGCGACGCCCAGGCCGGTGCACACGCCGGCGCTAAGGGTATTGGAAGAAGTGACGTAGGGATAGGTGCCGAAGTCAATGTCCAGCAGGGAACCCTGGGCACCCTCGGCCAGGATGGAGACGCCTTTTTCCAGCGCTTCGTTCACGTACACCTCGGTGTCGATGAAGGGGAAACGCCTCAGTTGCTCCACCGCCTGGAACCACTCCTGCTCGTAAGTGGTGAAGTCGAAGGGGCTGTCAAAGGCGGGATACTGCTGCAGGAGCGCCAGGTGGCGCTGCTTGTGGGACTCGTACAGGGCCTGGAAGTTGGCCTGGAGGATGTCTCCTACGCGCAGGCCGTTACGGCCCGTCTTATCGGCATAAGCGGGGCCTATGCCCTTGAGCGTAGATCCAATCTTGGCCTTGCCCATGGCGCTTTCGCTGGCGGCATCCAGGGAGCGGTGGGTGGGAAGAATCAGGTGGGCCCGCTTGGAGATGACCAGCTTGTCGCTTACGTCCACTCCCCTCTTCTCAATCTCACGGATTTCCTCCATGAGGACAACAGGGTCTATGACCACGCCGTTTCCAATCACGTTCACCGTTCCCTTGCGGAAAATGCCGGAAGGAACCGTGTGCAGCACAAAGCTGTCCCCGCCAAACACCAGCGAATGGCCGGCGTTGGGACCGCCCTGGAAACGGGCCACCATCTTGTAGGAAGGGGTGAGCACGTCCACTATTTTTCCTTTTCCCTCGTCCCCCCACTGGAGTCCGAGCACTACGTCTAACTTTTTTTGTTCCATATCGGTGTTTAAGTTTAAATTGCCTTAGAGTCTGTTTTGAAATGATTGATATTTTTATTTATAGTTTATTTTTGTGGAAATTTTTCTTGAAAATTTTTAGCCATAGGGGTTCCTATGGGTGAA
>CAJOLS010000015.1 GCA_905235535.1 uncultured Bacteroidales bacterium | reverse complement strand
TGACCGGGCTGACACCCAGCCCGGCAGCAAAACCGGGCATCACCGACCGCCGTCAGGAGGCATCAGGCAAAAAAGTTTTGTATTTTGCGGAATTTAGGAGTATGTAGAAGCCATGGAAGATATATCCCTTCAGGCCGTATCTTTATGGTTCAGGCTCCTGAACGCCCGCCAGGACCAGAAGGCAACCCGCACCAATTTTGACAACTCTGTCAAAATGCGGGATGTGGCAGAAGAAAGGTTGAAACTGGGGACGGTGAGCCGGGATGAATATCTGCAATTGGATTTGCGGGTGCTCAATGACAGCATTTCCTTGAACGATAGTGCCGTCCGTGTTCAGGAAGCCCAGATGGAACTGAACTCCCTGCTGGGTTTTGACGAATCTGCCGAGATTAACCCGGTCCTGGATGAGGAACTGCCGGATCTTACTCTTGAATATGAGATGGTCCTGAATAAGAGCCTGAACAATTTGTCCTTTTTCCTGGATAATGAACTTCGTCTGCTGGAAGCCCGGTCGGCAGTGGAGAAAGCCAAGGCCCAGCGAGGCGTGACCATGAACCTGAATGCCAGGTTCGGACTGTCCAAGTCCGGCATTACATTACCGGAGGCATATCGTTCTCCCCTTGACCAGGAGGTCTTGGGCCTGGGTTTTTCTTTCCCGATTTTTGATTGGGGGCAGGGCAAGGGACGCATTGAAAAGGCGAGGGCTGCAGAGCAGGTGGCTATGGCCAAGGTGCAGCAGGCCGAAAGTGACTTCAGGAGGACCATTTTCACCGCAGTGGCCCAGTTCAATCACCAGCGCAGCCAATGTGAAGTGTCCCGGCGGGCGGCGGCCATATCGGCCGAACGTTATATGCTGGTTATGGATCGTTTCCGCGCAGGAAATGCTACCGTGCTGGAATTGAACACCGCGCGGAATGAGAGTGACCAAGCCCGTAACCAATACCTTACGGACCTTGGAAACTATTGGACTTATTATTATACCCTGCGGCGGTATGCCCTTTATGATTATATACAGGGAGAAGATATCGTCCTGGATGAAAACGAACTGGCCCGGTATGAAGAAAAGTAACATCTGTCTGATGACAGGGATCCTTTTGTTCCTTGTCTCATGCGCCCCAAAAGGAGAGAAGACGGGGGAAGAAGGCCGCACGACGCCTGGTATTCAGTTGAATGAGGTGGAGGTGGTCTCTTTGCGGAAGACCGACTTCCGCCGGCAATTGCTCTCCAACGGCAAACTTGTGGCGGCTTCCCGTACAAGCCTTGTGTTTTCCAGCCCGGGCCCCATTGCGCGGGTGAATGTGAAGAATGGGGATTGGGTGACTCAGGGAACAGTGATAGCCACCGTTTCCCGTCCGGATTTGGAATGGGAGGTAAAAGAAGCGGAAAGTTCTCTGGAGAAGGCCCGGATGGACATGTTCGATTATCTGGTGGGGCAGGGGTATCCTGCCAGGGATACGCTTTCCCCACCGGCAGATATTGTGCTGGCCGCCAAGATGCGTTCGGGTTATATGTCGGCCAGGAATGCTCTTGCCAAGGCCCGGCTTAATCTGGCAGGTACGGTACTCAGGGCACCGTTTAGCGGACGGGTGGCCAATGCCCGTCTCCATCCCCATGACCTCTCCGGAACAGAACCTTTTTGCGCTTTGATAGATGACAGCGCTTTTGACGTGGATTTTACGGTGATGGAGTCGGAATACGGTTTTTTGTCCATAGGCCTTCCTGTGGTGGTGACACCTTTTGCCGATGCCGCCCTGTCTTGTTCAGGCGTCGTGAAGGATATCAACCCGCAGGTGGATAAAAAGGGTCAGATAATGGTTCGTGGCCGCGTAAAAGGTGGGAAAGGACTTCTGGACGGAATGAATGTGAAAGCAACGGTGGAGCGCATTATTCCGGATCAGTTGGTGGTGCCTCGCAGTGCGGTGGTAGTCCGGGACAACAAGGATGTGCTGTTTACCTATTCGGAAGACGGTAAAGCCCACTGGGTTTATGTAAATATACTGTACTCCAATGCTGACAGCCACGTGGTATTGGCCGATGCAACCCGGGGGGCGGTGCTTTCCGAAGGGGATTGTGTCATCGTGAGCGGGAACTTGAACCTTGCCGACGGGTCTTCCGTCACTCTTCGGAAATGATGCTCGAGCGTCTTATCAACCGGCCCATTGCCGTCACTATGGCGCTTGTCTCCGTGGTGGTGCTGGGATTGGTGTCCCTGCATCTGCTGCCTGTGTCGCTTATTCCGGAGACGGAAATTCCGTTTATTACAGTGCAGGCTGTGGATGCCTCCCTGTCCGCCCGGGAAATGGATGAAAGCGTGGTCAGGCCTTTGCGGGAACAGCTGATGCAGGTGGGCGGGCTGCAAGACATAACGTGCGAGTCGCGGGACGGCTCCGGAACCATCCGGCTGTCCTTCAATCACGGGGCAAACATCGATTATCTTTTCATTGAGGTAAACGAGAAGATAGATCGTTCCATGGGGACTTTGCCCAAAATAGACAGACCCAAGGTGCTTAAGGCGGACGCCAGTGACATTCCTGCCTTTTTCCTCAATGTAACTATGCCGGAAGGTGGAAATTTTGCACAGTTAAGCCGGTTTTGTACAGATGTGATTTCCAAACGCCTGGAACAGCTTCCCGAGGTTGCGATGGTAGATGGAAGCGGTACTCTGGGAGAGGAAGTCCTCATTATTCCCGATGAGGTGGCCTTGATTCAGGCAGGATTGTCCGGTGAGGCTTTCGAGGCGGCCATCTCCCAGGCCGACATTCGTCTGGGAGCCCTTTCTATCCGGGACGGAGCCTGTCGATACAACGTGAAATTCGATACCCATTCCGGAAGCGTTGAAGACCTGGCATCTATTTGGCTGGATTGTAACGGACGCCTGTTGCAGGTAAAAGACCTGGCAACGGTATCTTTGGTCCCGGCCAAACGGACGGGTCTTGTCCGCTCTGATGGAAAAGAAGCGGTGAGTCTGGCTGTCATCAAACAGCGCGAGGCACGGATGAGCAATCTGAAAGGAGCGGTGAACACTCTTCTGGCCAGTTTCAGGGAGGATTACCCTTCCCTTCGTTTCACGCTCACCCGGGACCAGACACAACTGCTGGAGTATTCTGTCCGGAGTCTCCTGCTGAATATCCTGTTAGGTATCATCATGGCCGGTGTGGTGATTTTTCTTTTCATGAAGGACTTCCGAAGCCCGGCACTGGTGTCTCTGACCATGCCCACGGCTCTCATTTTTTCCATGCTGGTGTTTTACCTGGCTGGAATGTCCTTGAATATCATTTCGTTATCTGGCTTGCTTGTGGGGGTTGGCATGATGGTGGACAATACCATTGTGCTTATTGACAATATTACGGCCCACTGGCAAAGGGGGGAAGATTTGAAGCAAGCTGTCCTTTCCGGCACACGGGAAGTAACGGCGCCCATGTTAAGTTCGGTCCTTACGACCTGTGCAGTTTTCATTCCGCTTGTCTTTATCAGCGGCCTGGCTGGCGCCCTTTTCCGTGATGAAGCTTTGGCTGTTACCGTGGTGTTGATCACCTCTTACCTGGTTACCATACTGGTAATACCGGTTTACTACTGGTGGTGGTACAGGTGGAAGCCATCCTTCCAGGCCCATCCCCTTTTGTCGAAGCTTTCGGTTGAGGAAGTATTGGGCCGATGGGATCACCGTCGCGTACTGTGGTGGATAGAACACCGGAGGGTTTGCTGGTGGCTTTTGTCCTTGTCTGTCATAGGGATGGCGGTGTGTTTTTCTTTTATGCGAAAAGAGCGTCTGCCCCGGCTTACCCGCACGGAGTCCATTCTTCATTTGGATTGGAACCGGCTTCTGCCCATCGAAGAGAACCAAAAGCGCTGCGCCACTTTGGAAACAATTCTGGAGCCTTTTGCAGAGCAGACCACCGCTTTGGTGGGCGCACAGCAATTTGTATTGGAGCACAGCGGGGAGCAGGGTATCCAGGAGTTGCAACTGTATTTCCGTTGTCCGGATATGTCTGCCCTGGAAAAAGCCCGGCTGGCTTTGGCGGATTATCTTACAACTGCCTGTCCGGACGCATCCTGGAGTTTCGGAGAGGCCGGGACCCTTTTTGACCAGGTTTTTTCTCAACGGGAAGCTCCGTTGGTCGCCCGTTTCAGGCCCATCAGAAATCCGGTGGTGAGAGTGCCGGAGTTGAATGTCCTGTTGGATGAACTTCGGAGTTCGCTGCCCTTCCTGTCCATAGCACCTCCCGGTATCAAGACGGACGTCCTGTTTGTGGCAGACGTCCAGAAAATGGCAATCTATGATGTCTCCTACGAGGCTTTGTCGTCCGTTCTGAAGAACGCCCTCAACGAGAACCGTCTTTTCTCCATCGTACAGGGAAATCGCACCCTTCCCGTTGTCGTCGGGAGAAATCGCGATAATCTCGGTACCATTCTTTCGGAAACAGTCATAGAACAGGAGGGGCGCCGTATCCCGGTTTCCGAACTGATGAGCCAAAGGTATGAGGAGAATCTCAAGACCCTGGTGTCCGGTTCAGAAGGGGATTATTACCCCGTGGAAATGCAGGTGGACGGCCGGGATGTTCCGACTGTTATGGAGACGATACGGTCGGTTGTCCGTCGGGATGGAAACTTTGAAGTGGGTTTTTCGGGTTCCTGGTTTTCCAACCGTAAAATGGTTCAAGAGTTGATTTGGACTTTGTTGGTCGCGCTGGTGCTGCTTTATTTGATTCTTGCCTCCCAATTCGAGTCGTTGTTACAGCCGCTGTTAATCTTGTCCGAGATTGTCATAGATCTTTTTGGCGCTCTGGCCGTATTGTGGGTGCTGGGGGAAAGCATAAACCTGATGTCTTTAACCGGCCTTGTCGTGGTGACCGGCATCGTTATCAATGATTCTATCCTGAAGATAGATACTATCAACAAACTCCGGAGAACGGGCATGGGGCTTCGGGATGCGGTGCTGACGGCTTCTTCGCGCCGAATGAAGGCCATCTTGATGACCTCCCTGACCACGGTTGTGGCGGTGCTTCCTTTCCTTGTCCGGGGCAATATGGGTGCAGATTTACAGTTCCCTCTTTCACTGGTGATCATCGCGGGCATGGTGCTGGGCACCCTGGTGAGTCTGTTTGTGGTTCCTGCCTTGTATTATAGCGTATATGTCGGAAGGGAAGAGGCATAAGGGAGCCATTCCTCCTTTCACGGCGATACTCCTTTTGATAGCATTGTCTGTCGCGGGTATCGCCAGTATGCCCTTGCTGAATATCCAGTATCTGCCCACTGCCCCCAATCGTGAGTTGAGTGTGTCCTATCAGTATCCGTATGCATCGGCCCAGGTGGTGGAAGCGCAGGTGACTGGCCTTCTGGAGGGTGTATTGTCTTCGCTTGAAGGCATTACGGATATCTCTTCCCTTTCCCAAAAAGGCTCTGGTAAAGTGACAGCCCGTTTTGGCAAGGGAAAGGATATGGATGCTGCCCGCTTCGAAGCCGCATCGGCAATACGCAATATCTATCCATCACTGCCCGAAGGTGTCTCATTCCCGGAAATCCGTGTGGCGACAAGCGGAGCGCCCCATGCTGGAATTGTGTATGTTCTTAAGGGGGCCATGCCATCCTATGAGATTGAAAAATATGCCAGGGAACATCTGCTGGCCCCTCTTTCTTCCCTGGAAGATGTGGACGGAGTGATTCTGAGTGGAGGTCTTCCTTTCCATTGGGTGATTACTTTTGACCCTCAGAAAGCAAAGAGTTGTGGCATATCTGCTTCCGAGATAGCGGAGGCATTCAGAAATGCCTGTTCAGACGAAATGCTTGGAATGGCCCGGACAGAAGAGGGGGGGCTTTCTGTAAGGCTTTCCACCAGCGTTGGCGACGATTTAGGGGCCATCCCTATCAAGAAAGTAGGGGAGCGGATTGTTTATATGCGGGATCTGGCCACTTGGCGCTATGAGGAGAAACTCCCGGATTCTTATTACAGGGTAAATGGCCTGAATACAATATCTTTGGCTGTGAGTACAATTCCCACTGCCAATACGCTGCGGGCCCTGGCGTCGGTTCGGCATAAAATGGACGAGCTGGAAGCCTGTTTTCCGGAAGGGATTACAGCCGGCGCGGTTTATGATGCTTCCCGCTTTGTGCAGGATGAATTGTGGAAAATCTATCGGAGAACGTTACTCTGTATCCTGATTCTCCTGCTTTTTGTCCTGGCCGTCAGCCGCAACTGGCGCTACGTTTTTGTAATCGGGAGCACCCTCGCGGTCAATATCTTGTCGGCCATTTTCATCTATGCGGTCTCGGGAATACAGATTCACCTGTATACGCTGGCCGGTATTACGGTATCGCTTGGCATAATCATTGACACATCCATTGTGATGGCCGACCATTATGTCCGCTGGAAAGACCGGCAGGTGTTTCCGGCCATCTTTTCGGCCACGGTTACTACCATCGGAGCTTTGCTGGCTGTCCTGCTGCTTCCCGAGAGTGAACGGGGAAACCTTACGGATTTTATCTGGGTTATTGTCATTAACTTGCTTCTTTCTCTTCTGGTGGCGTACTTCTTTGTCCCGTCGCTGTTGTCATTCGTGCCGCCGAAGAATACGGGTACCGGAAAGCAGATGCACCTGAAAAGATTGGCCGTGCTGGAAAGTTGGTATGGCCGATACATTGAATGGGGCGCCCGTCATCGGGTGGGGATTTTTCTCTTGTGCCTGATGGCCTTCGGCATTCCGGTCTGTCTACTCCCGGAAGCACAAAAGCTGGGGCGTGCCGGCAGGATTCTCTCTTCTTCCTTCGGGTTTTTTTACCAGAGTCTGGACAGGGCCGATTTTTACAGGACGCCTGTGCGCAAACAGCTGGTGATAAGGGCTGGAATGCCGGAAGGCAGTAGTGTGAACCAGCTGAATGACGTTGTCCGGCAGATGGAAAGCTATTTGGCCGGATTTGATGAGATAGAGGTGTTTACCACCACAATATCAGATTTTGACTGTGCTTCAATAGTGGTAGATTTTAAGCCGGAATATGCGAACAGCCCCTCTCTTGTGCGCTTGAAGTCTATGGTGACGGCCATGGCGGTTAATTTCGGCGGCGCCAACTGGGCGGTATATGGGATAGATGACAATTCTTTCAACAACAATGTGGTTACTTCCATTAAAGGAAATCATATCTTGTTGGAGGGGTATAATTATGAGCAGCTTAGTACCTATGCCGGGCTCCTTGCCCACTACCTTTCCACGAAGCCCCACGTGAAGGAGCCTGAAGTATGGAGCTCGGCGTGGGACGGACGCCCGGCCTTGGAGTGGGTGCTGGATTACGATTTCGAGACCTTGACCATGGCGGGCGTTAATCCGTATCGCTATTATGAAGCTCTTTCTTCCTTGCTGTATGACCGGCCGGTAGGGCGCCCGACCTGGGGGAAAGAAGTTTCAGAAGTGGTATTGCGTTCCGCTGATGCGGGAACTTATGATCTCTGGCATATTTTGAATGCCCCCCTGGATGTGGATTCCACCAAGGTGACACTTTCAGCTGTGGGCCAAATAGAAAAAAAACGAAGCGGGAATTCAATCGGCAAGTCCAATCAGTCTTACCAGCTGGTTGTAGGCTACGACTTTACCGGCAACACTATTCTGGGGAAACGCTGCAAAGAGGATGCCGTCCGGTATATGAATGATTCTGTGCTCCCTTTGGGATTCAAGGCCGAAGATGGAGATTCTGATTGGGGTTTAGAGCAGAAGAAACACTATGCCTGGATTATTCTGGTCATTGTGGGCATCCTGTTCATATTGCTTTCCATGAGTCTGGAATCTGTCCGCTGGGCGCTATCCGTCTTGCTTCTGATACCCGTTTCGTTTGTAGGGGTTTTTCTGGTATTCGGATTGTCTGGTTTATCCTTCGATCAGGGCGGATATGCTTCTTTTGTAATGCTCTGTGGCCTTGTTGTCAATGCGGGTATTTATTTGCTCACCGCTTATCGGCATAAGGGCGGATGGTATGTCAGGACCCTCCGCTACAAGATTGTTCCGATTTCCCTCACAATCCTTTCGACAGTCCTGGGGCTTCCCCAGGAGGTGTTCTGGTATGATTTTGCTTGCGGGACCATCAGTGGGCTGGTCTTTTCCGCCCTGGGGCTTCTGCTCATTTTACCGGCCTTTGTCTTAGAGTCTGTTTTGAAATGATTCAATAAATTCTTTATGTTTCTTTTTGGTAAATTTTCCTCAAAAATTTCCACGAAAATAAACTATAAATAAAAATATCAATCATTTCAAAACAGACTCTTAAAGCGCCCCCCAGGTAAGTCTTTTATGCTTTCGGCGTAGCCGCCACGGTAATCCGGGCTTCGGCGCAGCGTTTGCCGTTTACGGAGAGGGTGGCCATGCAGACGTACAGGCTGCCCTTTTGCTCCAGGAGGCTGCAGGTGGTTTCACAGGTGTCTCCGGGTTTTACCACTCCCCGGAATTTCACGTTGTCCAGGCCGCGGTACACCACCAGATGCTCCTTGAAAATTTCCGGGAACAGCTGGCAGGTGCTCTGGGCCATTATCTCGCACAGAATCACTCCCGGCACCATGGGATTGCCGGGGAAATGCCCGCGGCAGTAAAAAGGATCTTCCGGAATGGTGTACCAGCCGTGGCCGATGCCGTCAGCGTCGGTTTCCAAGCGGTCTATGAGCAGCATAGGGTCCCGGTGGGGGAGTAGGCCTATGATTTCTTCCCGATCCATCATCCTTCGTACGGTCTGAAGGCTACGCAGGCGTTGTGCCCGCCGAAGCCGAAGGAGTTGGAGAGGCCCAGGGTGAGCTTGGCCTTGACGGCGGTGTTGGGCGTGTAGTCCAGGTCGCATTCCGGGTCCGGGGTGTCCAGGTTGATGGTGGGGGGAACAATGCCCTCCTTCAGGGCCAGGATGGTGGCGATGGCCTCTGCGGCGCCGGCGGCACCGAACATGTGGCCGGTCATGGACTTGGTGGAAGAGATGTGGGCCTTGTAGGCAAAATCTCCCAGGGCTGCCTTGCAGGCCAGAGTTTCGGCCAGGTCGTTCAGGCGCGTGCCCGTTCCGTGTGCGTTGATATAGAGGTTGTCCTTCTTCTGGTCAAAACCGGCTTCGGTAAGGGCGTCCCGGATGGAACGGGCCTGGGTGGTGGCGTCCGGACGGGGGGCCGTGGCGTGGTAGGCGTCGCAGGTGTTGCCGTAGCCCACAATTTCTCCGTAGATGGTGGCTTCGCGCTCCAGGGCGTGCTCCAGGGATTCCAGGATGATGACGGCGGCGCCGTCTCCCATCACGAAGCCCTGTCGGTTCAGGTTGAAGGGCAGGGAAGAGTACTTGGGATCCGTGGCGCGGGTGAGGGCCTTGGCATTGTAGAAGCCGGCCACTCCCAGGGGAATGGTGGCATGCTCGCTTCCTCCGGCGATGATGGCATCGGCATAGCCGTGCCGCACGGCGCGGAAAGCTTCTCCGATGCAGTGTGAAGAGGTGGCGCAGGCCGTCACAATGTCCAGGCACGGGCCCTTGGCCTGGTGCTTGATGGCAATGTGGCCGGCGGCAATGTTGGAAATCATGGTGGCTATGAACAGCGGCGAAATCCATTTGCCGGTGGGGTCTTCAATCATTTTGGCGGTTTCCCGGTACTGCACGTCAAAGCCGCCGATGCCGGAGCCCACATACACGCCCAGGCGGAAGGGATCTATGTTGGCGTTTTCACCTTCCGTGACCAGGCCGCTCTGCTGCATGGCCTGCCAGGCCGATGCCATGGCGTACAGGGTAAAGTTGTCCTGCTTGCGGATAAAGGGCTTGTCCATGCCGAACTTCTCGGCGTCGAAGTCCTTGACTTTGCCGGCAAAGGTGACGGGCATGTCCTTGAAGGACTCTACGAAATCAATGCCGCAGACGCCGCCGATGAGGTTGTTCCAGAAGGTCTGGACGTCCTGTCCTATGCAGGAGACAACGCCCATGCCGGTTACCACAACTCTTTTAGGTTCCATATAATAATTCTTTTTTTCTCGAAAATAGATTCTTCGCTTCGCTCAGAATGACAAATTGGCTCAGAATGACACACCGGGGTTTTGCAGCAGTTTTTCCGCCCCTCCTATGATGTCTTCCACGATGGCGGCGGCGGGTTCTATGCGGGTAACCATGCCGGCCACTTCTCCGGCCAGGAAACTGCCGCCCGAAAGGTCTCCTTCAAAGACGGCCTTGCGGAGGGAGCCGGTGCCGAAGGCGCGGATTTCATCGGCCGGTATGCCCTGCGCCTCCATTTTGGCAAATTGCTTGGTGAAAGGCGTCTTGAGGCTGCGCACGGCGTCCCCGAGGCTTTTTCCCGTAACCATGGTGCCAATGTCGGAGGCCTTGATGAGCCTTTCCTTGTACACCGGATGCACGCAACATTCTTCGGCCGACAGGAAACGCGTTCCCACCTGTACGCCGCAGGCGCCCAGCATGAAGGCTGCCGCTGCGCCACGGCCGTCGAAGATGCCGCCGGCCGCCAGCACGGGGATGCTTACGGCGTCCACCACCTGGGGGACCAGGGCCATGGTGTGGGTGTCTCCCACGTGGCCTCCGGATTCGGCCCCTTCGGCTATGACGGCGGTGGCTCCCAGCTCCTGCATCTTGATGGCGTACGCCACGGAAGCCACCACGGGGATGACCCGGATGCCCGCGGCTTTCCAGGCCTCCATGTAGGGGGCGGGGCTGCCGGCGCCGGTGGTTACGATGCCAATGCCTTCTTCCACCACCAAGGCGGCTATATCGGCCGCATTGGGGGCCGCCAGCATGATGTTTACGCCAAAGGGTTTGCGGGTGAGCTCACGGGCTTTCCGGATTTCTTCCCGCACGGCCCGGGTGCCGGCGTTGATGGAGGAAATGAGGCCCAGTCCGCCTGCGTTGGATACGGCGGCCGCCAGGCGGGCATCGGCAATCCAGGCCATGCCTCCCTGGAAGATGGGCTTCTCAATACCCAATATTTGCGTTATGGCGGTCTTCATTTAAACCACAAAGATAATGATAATAGGGGACTTTGCAAAAACGTAAAGGTCTTTGGACAAAGATAACAGGTGCGACATTCGAAATTGTATGTGCTTTTTTGTTATCTTTGTAAACTTATACGTGCTTAACCATGAGAACGACTGAACAAAGTTCCAACTACGAACATCTGGACTTCATGTCCACCCGGGAAATCCTGGAGGGAATCAATGAAGAAGACCGCCGCGTGCCCGTGGCCGTGGCCGAAGCCATTCCCGCTATCGAGAAACTCGTGGACGGAATCGTGGAACGCGTCCCCAAGGGCGGCCGCGTGTTTTATACCGGTGCCGGTACTTCCGGCCGCCTGGGTATAGTGGATGCCTCGGAAATTCCTCCCACCTATGGCGTCCTGGACACTTTCATCGGCATTATGGCCGGTGGCGACGGCGCCATCCGCAATGCTGTGGAAGGCGCAGAAGACAATGCCCAGCAGGGCTGGAAAGACCTCCAGGCCTTTGACCTCACTCCCAACGACGTGCTGGTGGGCATCACCGCTTCCGGCGGCGCTCCCTATGTGGTGGGCGCCATCGAGAGGGCCCGCGCCTTCGGCATGCTCACCGGAGCCATCACCAACAACGAGGGCAGTGCCGTGGCCCAGGCCGCAGAGATTGCCATGGTGGCCAAGGTGGGTCCCGAATTTGTGACGGGCTCCACGCGCATGAAATCCGGCACATCGGCCAAACTCATCCTGAATATGATTTCCACCGCTTCCATGATCCGCCTGGGCCATGTGAAGGGCAACAAGATGGTGGACATGCAGCTCACCAACAAGAAACTGGTAGACCGCGGCACCCGTATGATTATGGAAGGCACCGGCATTACGGACTACGAGAAGGCCAAAGCCATGCTCCTTCAGTACGGCCAGGTGCGCACCGCCGTGGACGCCTACCTCAAACAGAAATAAACCTATGTGGCAAAGAATCCAAACCCTGTATCTGCTTGTATCGGCCGGCATGGCCGCCACCCTTTGCTTTGGCACGGCTTATAAGCTGGCCACTCCGGAAGGCTTGCAGGCTGTGAGCTACTGGCAGCTGGAAAGCCCCTACTTCGGTATTCTGCTGGGCATCGTGGCCTTCCTTATCCTGCTGGCCCTGGTGGTGTACAAATCCCGCATCCTGCAGATGCGCCTGGCGGTGCTCTCCGGCATCATGGCCCTGGGCATGCAGCTGTGGCTGGCATACCTGTACTTTACCCTGGAAGGCCCTGTCTTTCGCTGGACGGCCATTTTCCCGCTGCTCATCTGCCTTTCAAACATGCTGGCGGCCAGGGGAGATTTCCAGGACCAGCTGATGGTAGAAAGCGCCTACAGGGTGCGTGAAAGACGCAGAAGAGGATCCCGCAAGAGTTAGAGTCTGTTTTGAAATGATTCAATAAATTCTTTATGTTTCTTTTTGGTAAATTTCCCTCAAAAATTTCCACAAAAATAAACTATAAATAAAAATGTCAATCATTTCAAAACAAACTCTTAGTATGACTTTTATTATTTGATAAGTTTTGATAGCATGAAACCTACCCTTTTAGTTCTGGCTGCCGGTATGGGCAGCCGTTATGGCGGTCTCAAACAGATGGACGGCCTGGGCCCCCACGGGGAAACCATCATCGATTATTCCATCCACGATGCCGTGGAAGCCGGTTTCGGCAAGGTTGTTTATATTGTGCGTGAATCCTTCAAGGCCCAGATGGAAGAGACCGTGAAACAGAAATATGCCGGTGTCAAAACCGTGGACGGGGAACCCCTGCAGTTTGTTTTCGTTACCCAGGAACTGGACAAGATTCCCGCCGGCTTCACCGTTCCGGAAACCCGTGTCAAGCCCTGGGGCACCGCGCACGCCGTCATGATGGCGGCCGATGTCATCCGGGAACCGTTTGCCGTCATCAACGGAGACGATTTTTACGGCAAGGAATCTTTCAAGATTCTGGGAGAGTGGTGCCGCGCCCATGAGGGCACCAAGGGCCGGTACTGCATCGTGGGCTTTGAACTGGACAACACCCTCAGCGAGAACGGCAGCGTATCCCGCGGCATCTGCTCTTATGACGCCAAGGGCAACCTCACGGATGTGGTGGAGCATCTGGAAATTGCCCGGGAGGCCGACGGAAAGGTGTATGGCAACAACTCCGTAAACGGGGAAACCCATGTGGAACTGGCCGCCAAAGCTCTTTGCTCCATGAACATGTGGGGCTTCACCCCGGACTATTTTGCCAAGAGCGTCAAACTGTTCGAGGGCTTCCTTCTCAGGAACATCAACGAGCCCAAGAAGGAGTTCTACATCCCTTATGTGGTGGACCAGATTGTAAAAGGCGGAGAAGGCTCCTGCGAGGTGCTTTCCACCCCTTCCCGCTGGTTTGGCGTCACCTACAAGGAAGACCGTCCCGGCGTGGTGGCCAAGTTCGCCCAGCTGGTAGAGCAGGGCGTCTATCCCAGCCCGCTGTATTAATCTTTAATTTCTCTCCCCATGCTCACACTTCGCGCCCGTAAAGTCAACAATTATAACCTCTATTCCAACCATGCCTGGTTTGTGCCGGGCGTGGGCGGCATGTTCGGCCTGCTGGGCTGGTTCCTGGTGGGTAATATCCTGGGGGGGCTGGTCATAGGCATTGTTTCCCCCTTTGTGCCCCAGTCGGTGATAACGGACTATTCCATGCTGGTGGTGTATCCGCTCAGTTTCCTGCCCGCCATGGTGTATGCGGCCCGGAAGAGCCAGAAAAACAGCCTCTTTGATACGGGTTACCAGCTCAACAGCCGCCACTTCGGCCCTTTCAAAGCCTGGCAGATGGTACTCATCACGGTGCTCCTCACTTTTGCCACCATGATATCGACCGATTATATCAGCTACCTTAATTTCAAGGCCACCACTTCCACCCCGGCCATGAAGGCTTTCTATGATCAGATTGTGGAATTGCTGGGCCAGATGATGGGCGGCCCGTTCTGGAGCTCTTTCCTCCTTACGGCCATCTTCGCCCCCATCTTTGAGGAGTGGCTGTGCCGGGGTATGGTCCTTCGCGGCCTCCTCATCAGGATGAAGCCCGCGTGGGCCATTGTGGTATCGGCCCTTTTCTTCGCCCTCATCCACATGAATCCCTGGCAGGCGCTCATTGCTTTTGTCGCCGGCCTTGTCATGGGCTACGTGTATTACAAGTCGGGTTCCCTCATCCTTACCATGATTATCCACTTTGTGAACAATGGTACGGCCGTCATCCTGTCCCAGTTCTCCTCGCTGGAGGAGGTGGACTTCTGGATTGACATTATCCCCAAGGGCACCTATATCACGCTTTCCGTAGTGGGCGTTATTTGCCTGTATGTGTGCCTGATAGCTTTCCGCCGCATTCCGCTGGAGCAGAAGCGCGGCAACATAGACACTGTCGCCCTGAACATAGACTAGTATGGAAGAGAAAAAGGACAGATGGGCCTGGCTCAAAAGGAGTGACCACAACTACCTGGTCCCCTTTGTGATTGTCTCCACCACCCTGGTGGCGCTGTGGCTGTTGTTCTTTGCGCACAACAGTGTCCTGTCCTGGATTCGTGCCGCCATGGAGGAAAAGAGCCAGCAGAAAGAGATGGCCCGCCTGAAGCAGGAGATTGATCAGATGGACCGGGAAATCAAAAACCTTCGGGACAATCCCGACACGCTGGAAGCCTTCGCCCGTGAAACCTACTACTTCGCCGCCCCCGGGGACGACGTGTACATTGTAGAGTAGAAAAGCTTGGCGGTGTGGAGGGCGGGAACGACGTCGTGGACGCGAAGCCAGGTGGCGCCTTTTTCCAGGGCGGCGAAATTCAGGACCTGCGTTGCGGGAAGAGCCTCTTCGGGAGTGATGCCCAGCGGCTTGTAAATCATGCTTTTACGGGAAAGACCCACCAGGATTTCCTGCGTAAAGGCCGATGAAACTTCGTCCAGCCGGCCCAGCAGCTCATAGTTCTGCTCCACGGTCTTGGCAAAGCCGAAGCCCGGGTCCAGGATCCACTCCCGGATGCCGGCATCGGCCGCTTTCTTTTCAAACTCCGTGAAATAGCGGATTACCTCGGTCACCACGTCGTCGTAGTCCGTGAGGGTTTGCATGGTTTCCGGCGTGCCCCGCATGTGCATGGCCACATAGGGAAGGCCCAGCCGCCCTACGGTGGATAGCATGTCCCCGTCCATTTCCCCGGCCGATATGTCGTTCACAAGGAAAGGGCCGATGACTTCGTACGCCCGCCGGACAATCTCTGCCCGGTAGGTGTCGATGGAGATGGCGGGATGTTCCCTGCCCTTGTCCGGAGGTGGACAAGCTCCCGGGAGGGAGGCTCCCGCCATCCCTTTCAGCACCGGCTCCAGGCGGGCCCACTCCTCCTCTATGGAGGGCTGGGTGCTGCCGGGACGGGTGCTGCAGGCGCCGAGGTCCACTACATCGGCCCCTTCGGCCCACATCTTATGGGCACGGGCTACGGCATCGGCCCCTGCGGCGCGGCTCCCTGCGTAGAAGGAGTCGCCGTTCAGGTTCACGATGCCCATGATGTGGATGCGGCCTGTCACAGGAGGGTTACAATTTTTTCCAGCCAGAGGGCGTCCGTGGCGTCGAACATGGCCAGTTCCTTGCTGTCGATATCCAGGACGGCGGTAATGGAACCGCCTTCAAAGACGGGCACTACAATTTCGCTGCGGGAAAGGGAAGAGCAGGCGATGTGGCCGGGGAAGGCTTCTACGTCCGGCACCACCAGGGTGCGTTTTTCCTTCCACGAGCTGCCGCAGACGCCTTTTCCAAAGCCGATGCGGAAGCAGGCCGAAGGTCCCTGGAAGGGGCCCAGGACCAGCTGTTCCCCCTGCACGCGGTAGAAACCGGTCCAGAAGAAATGCATGCGCTCGTGGATGAGGGCGGCCACATTGGCCATGCGGGCGACGCCGTCCGTATCTCCTTCCAGGATGAGTTTGATGTCCTGGTACAGACGCAGGTAGCGGAAGGTTTTGAGCGGCACGTGGCAGTAGCCTTCGGGGTTCTTGTCCAGATAATCCTGGTGGCGTTCTTCGGCCAGGTAGAAGTTGCGAAGCGGCTCCAGTTCCACCACTACCGGGGCGCCCACACGCCGGGATTCGGCCTCGAAGACAGGCTGGACGAGGGCCTTGTCGGCCTCTTCCTTATAATATACGCCCGTGCGGTAACGCGTGCCGATGTCTCCTCCCTGCCTGTTCAGGCTGAGCGGGTTGATGATGGTGAAATACAGCTCCGTGAGTTCCTTCAGGCCGATGCGCTTTTCGTCATAGGTGACACGTACCGTCTCGGCAAAGCCGGTGGTGTCTGTATAAACCTGTTCGTAGCTGGGGTTTTCCCCGTTTCCGTTGGCATATCCCGCCACGGCTTCCTTTACTCCGTCCACTCCGGCGAAGAAGTGCTGGGCTCCCCAGAAGCATCCGGCGGCAAAATAGATTTCTTTCATATCACTACTGAATCAACACCCAAAGGTACAACTTTTTTCGTATCTTTGTAAGATTTAATGAATAACCATGCTGATAGTTTTGGAAGGGCTTGACGGAGCGGGGAAATCTACCCAGGTCAAGCTGCTCAGGGAATATTTGATCCGGCGCTGCGGTTCGCTGGAATATATTCATTTTCCGCGTTACGAAGCCCCCGTGTACGGAGACCTCATCACCCGCTTCCTGAAAGGGGAGTTCGGGAGCATCGAGGCTGTGCACCCGCAGTTGGTGGCGCTCCTGTTTGCCGAAGACAGGCACGGGGCTGCACCTGCCATGCGGGAAGCGCTTGCGAAGGGAAAGACCGTCCTTCTGGACCGCTACGTTTACTCCAACATTGCCTACCAGTGTGCCAAACTGCAGGATGAGAAGGAGCGCGGGAAACTCAGGGACTGGATTTTCAACACCGAATACGGCAACTTTGAGCTCCCGCAGCCAGACCTGAACCTGTTCCTGGACGTTCCCATCGGCTTTGTGGAGCAGAGCCTCACGCATCAGCGCGAAGGCCGGGACCGCAATTACCTTTCCGGTGCACAGGACATCCACGAGGCTTCCATCTCTTTCCAGAAGGCCGTGCGGGATATGTATGTGGCCGAAACGGCCCGGGACTCCAAGTTCGGCCGCATAGACTGTTCCGGCGCCCGGGGGGAAATGCTTCCTCCGGATGCCATATTTGACAAGGTGCGCACCGCCGTAGATCCTTTTTTAGCATGAAACCTGCCTATCAGAAGTTCCGCCGCCACACGGCCGGCATCCTGGGAACCGTTTTCCTCCTTTCGGGCCTCCTCAAGCTGGTGGACCCGGTGGGAACCATGCTCATCGTCACGGAGTATTTCAAGTTCCTGAGGATGCCTTTCCTTATCCCCTCCGCCAAGGGAGTGGGAATTGCGATGGCGTGCGCGGAGTGCTTTGTGGGTATCGGCCTCATTACCGGCGTGTTCCGCAGGTTCACGGCCATCCTCTGCTATTCCATGCTGGGATTCTTCACGCTTTTAACGCTGGCGCTCTGGATCAAGAATCCCGCCATGGACTGCGGCTGTTTCGGCCAGGCTATCCACCTTACCCATGCGCAGAGCTTCTGGAAAAACGTGGTGCTGCTGGTGCTGGCGGTGATAGCCTTTACTCCTTTCAAGGAATTCGGCGCCGCCAAAAAACACAGGCGGGTGGCGGCCGTCGTGGCATCCCTGGCCATTGTCCTGGCCGCGGTCTATAGTAACCTGCATTTGCCGGTAGTGGATTTCACGCCATACAACTGGGGTGCCCAGCTTTTCGCTTCGCTGGATGAGAATTCCGACGAGGCCGATTTCCGCCGCGCCCCCATCCTCAGCTTCTCCGACGCCGAAGGAGCGTATTACGACGAGCTGGCTGCCGCGGGCCGGGTGGTCATCTTCTCCGTCTATGATGCTGTCAAGGCCGATTGGGCCCGTCTGGAGCAGCACTACCGTGCCGCCCAGGCCGCTCCGGTGCGCCCCCTCGTGCTGGTATCGGCCACCCCTGCGGAGTTGGCCTCATGTCCCCTCCCGGAGGATATTACCCCGTATTTTTCAGACTACAAAACCCTTATATCGCTCAACCGTTCCAACGGAGGCGGCAGCTATTTCTATCAGGGAGAGTTGGTGCACAAATGGGGCGCCCGGCATTTCCCCGGCAGTTTTGCAGAGGATATGGCCGATGATCCCGTGGCCCTGAGCACCCGCCATGTCACCCGTCGCCGCTTAACGGCACAGGGCTTCTGCGTGGGTTTGCTGGCTGTTTTCCTGCTGTTCTAAGAGTCTGTTTTGAAATGATTCAATAAATTCTTTATGTTTCTTTTTGGTAAATTTTCCTCAAAAATTTTCACAAAAATAAACTATAAATAAAAATATCAATCATTTCAAAACAGACTCTAAGGCTATTTTACCTTTATTTTCAGGCACCAGATGTGCTTGTGGGGAGGGTTTTGGCCCTTCCGGGCACCGTAGAGCCTGTTTTTGTGCCCGGAGGGCCGAAAAAACGCTATGCGGGCACCCGGAGGGCAATTCCGTGTCCGGCACTACTCTGTTCCCTTTGCCACAGCTACATGCCGCCGGATTTGGTATTTCCAAATAAAAAGCGTATATTTGCAACCGTGAACGAGATAGAGGACGACGGTCCCCTATCTTTTTTATATAGGGTATGAACAAAGAACAAATCATTCAGGCCATCGGGCCGGCCGTGGCGGAAAGGGGCTGCTTCCTGGTGGAGGTGACCGTGAGCGCCGCCAACGACATTGAAGTGGTCATTGAGAAAGAGGATGGCATTGTGGACTGGGAAGACTGCGCCGCCCTTGACAAGCTGGTGCACGAGGCCTTCGACCAGGATGTGGAAGACTATGCCCTCACCGTTTCTTCCGCCGGGCTGGACCGTCCTTTCAAGGTGCTGCGCCAGTACCTCAAGGCCATCGGCACGCAGGTGGATGTGAAGTTCAGGGGAGGGAAGCGCATTGTTGCCACCCTCACATCGGCCGATGAAAACAGGATAGGCCTCAAATACACCGCACTGGAGGCCGTGGAAGGCAAGAAGAAGAAGGAGAAGGTGGAGCACGAAGACCTTTGCCCCCTCTCGGAGATTAACAGTGTTACTCCGTACGTGGAATTCAAGTAGATTCTTCGCTACGCTCAGAATGACAATAAAATAATACAATCATAAACTAATGGCAAAAGAAAAAGAGAAAGAAATCACCTTGATTGACGCTTTCAAGGATTTCAAGGAAGAGAAAAGCATAGACCGTCCGGTGATGCTGGGCGTTCTGAAGGATGTATTCCTCACCCAGCTGGCCAAGACCTACGGCAGCGCCGACAATTTCGACGTCATCATCAACGTGGACAAGGGAGACTGCGAAATTTACCAGAATTTCGAGGTGGTGGACCAGGTGGAAGACCCTGTGACCCAGATTACGGTGGACGAAATCAAGGCCGAAACCGGAGATGACGACTACGAGATTGGAGACACCTTCACCCGTAAGCTGTCCCTGGCTTCTTTCGGCCGCCGCGGTATCCTGAACATCCGTCAGAACCTGCAGGGCCGTATCATGGACATCGAGAAGGCCAACGTGTTCAAGAAGTACTCCGAGCGCGTGGGTGAGATCTTCACCGGCGAGGTGTACCAGACCTGGAAGAACGAAGTACTCATCCTGGACGAGGACGGCAACGAACTGCGTATGCCCAAGAGCGAGCAAATCCCCGGCGAGCGCTTCAAGAAGAGCGATTCTGTCCGTGCCATTATCAAGAGCGTGGAAATGAAGAACAACACCACGCCTTATATCGTGCTGTCCCGTACCTCCGAGAGTTTCCTGGAGAAACTCTTCGAGATGGAGGTTCCCGAGATTTACGACGGCCTCATCACCGTGAAGAAGGTGGTGCGCATCCCCGGCGAGCGTGCCAAGGTGGCGTGGCCGTGGAGTCCTATGACGACCGCATCGACCCCATCGGCGCCTGCATCGGCGTGAAGGGTTCCCGCATCATGGGTATCGTCCGCGAACTGCGCAACGAGAACATCGACGTCATCCAGTGGAGCTCCAACCCGCAGCTCATGATCCAGCGTGCCCTCAATCCGGCCCGCATCTCCCGCATAGACCTGGGCACTGCCCCCGAAGACAAGATCAAGGTCTTCATGCAGGCCGATGAGGTGAAGAAGGGAATCGGCAAGGGCGGTGTGAACATCAAGCTGGCCGGTATGCTGGTGGGCCGCGAGATTGAGGTATGGCGTGAACTTCCCCAGAACGGTGAGGAAGAGGAGGACGACGTGCTGCTCTCCGAGTTCACCGATGTCATCGATCCCTGGGTGATCGAGCGTCTGCAGTCCATCGGCTGCGACACCGCCCGCAGCGTCATGGCTCTCGCTCCCGCCGACATCGCCTCCAGAGCCGACCTGGAAGACGAGACCGTGGAAGAAGTGCTCCGCATTCTGCACGAAGAGTTTGAGGATTAATTATTTAGAACAATAAAGGGGTTATATATGGCAGAAATCAGACTTTCGAAACTTATCAAACAATTCAACATCGGGCTTGACACCCTGGTGGAGTTCCTCAATTCCAAGGGTGCCGGCATTGAAGACGCCAATCCGAACCTCAAGGTCTCGGACGAGTTCCTCCCCGAACTGCACAAAAAGTTCGGCAAAGACCTGGAACTGAAGGAACAGGCCGAAAAGGTGGACGTCAAGCTCACCGAGATTCTGGACAAGGCCTCCAGGAGGCAGGACGAGGAAGAGGACGAATTTGAACCCGAACGCGTGACGGTTATCAAGAGCAACAACCTGTCCCGTACCGTGACCGAACCCGAGCCCGTGGCCGAGCCCGAACCGGAACCGGAGCCCGTAGTGGAGCCGGAACCCGAGCCTGTGGCAGAACCGGAGCCCGTGGCCGACCCCGAGCCCGTAGTGGAGCCGGAACCGGAGCCGGAACCCGAACCTGCGCAAGAGCCTGAACCGGAGGAACCTTCCGCCCCGACCCCAGTGGAAGAAGCCCCCGCCGCCGCTCCCGAAGCCGCGCCCTTCAAGGTGCTGGGCAAGATAGACCTCTCCCAGTTCGACCCCAAAAAGGCCAAGAAGCGTGAGAGAATCAAGGCATCCGGCTCCCAGAAAGTGGACGTGACCAAGGTGCAGGCCGAGAAAGCACCCAAGAAAAACGACAACAAGAATGGCAAGCCCGGTGCAGGCAACAACGCCCAGCAGCAGAGCAAGGGCCGCAAGAAAGGAGACCGCTTCAAGCCGGCCATGACCGAGGCCGAGCAGGAAGAACTGCAGAAGGAAATCCAGAAGCAGGTGAAGGAAACCTACGCCCGCATGAACGAGAACAAGAACAACTTCGGCGCCAAGCACCGCAAAGAGAAGAGGGAGATTGCCGCCATCCGTTCCCAGGAGGAAATGGAAGCTGCAGCAGCAGAGAACAAGGTGCTCAAGGTAACGGAGTTTGTAACCGTCAACGACCTGGCCACCCTCATGAACAACACGCCGGTGGTGAAGGTTATCGGTGCCTGCATGTCCTTGGGCATGATGGTGTCCATCAACCAGCGTCTGGACGCCGAAACCCTGGTGCTGGTGGCCGAGGAATTCGGTTACAAGGTGGAATTCGTAACGGCCGAACTCACGGAAGAGATTCAGCAGCAGGAGCCCGACAAGGAAGAAGACCTGGTGGAGCGTCCTCCGGTAATCACCGTGATGGGTCACGTGGACCATGGTAAGACCTCCCTGCTGGACAACATCCGCAACTCCAATGTGATTGCCGGTGAGGCCGGCGGCATTACCCAGCACATAGGCGCCTACAGCGTTACGCTGGACAGCGGACGGCACATCACCTTCCTGGATACCCCGGGTCACGAGGCCTTTACCGCCATGCGTGCCCGCGGTGCCCAGATGACAGACCTGGCCATCATCATCGTGGCGGCCGACGACGCCGTCATGCCCCAGACCAAGGAAGCCATCGCCCACGCACAGGCCGCCGGCGTTCCCATGGTCTTTGCCATCAACAAGATAGACAAGCCCGGTGCCAATGCCGACACCATCCGCCGCCAGCTGTCCGAAATGAACATCCTGGTGGAAGACTGGGGCGGCAAGTACCAGTGCCAGGAAATATCGGCCAAGAAGGGCATCAACGTGGACAAACTCCTGGAAAAGGTGCTCTTCGAGACAGACCTCCTGGAGCTCAAGGCCAATCCCGACAAACTGGGAAGCGGCGCCGTCATCGAAAGCTCCCTGGACAAGGGCCGCGGCTATTTGGCCACGGTACTGGTGCAGGACGGTACGGTGCACGTGGGAGACGTGATTATCTCCGGCAGTTACTACGGCCGCGTAAAGGCCATGTTCAACGAGCGCGGCCAGAAGGTGGAAAGCGCCGGCCCTTCCACGCCGGTGTCCCTGCTGGGCTTGAACGGAGCCCCCGCCGCCGGTGAAAAGTTCAACATCATGGCCGATGAAAAAGAAGCCAAGAGCATTGCCCAGCGCCGCGAGCAGCTCATCCGTATCCAGGGCATCAAGACGCAGAAGCACCTTACCCTGGAAGAGATTGGCCGCCGTATCGCCATCGGCAACTTCAAGGAACTCAACGTTATCGTGAAGGGAGATGTGGACGGTTCCGTGGAAGCCCTCTCCGATTCCCTCATCAAGCTTTCCACCGAGGAAGTGCGCGTGAACGTGATCCACAAGGCCGTGGGTGCCATCAGCGAGTCCGACGTGCTGCTGGCCGAAGCCTCCGACGCCGTCATCATTGGCTTCCAGGTGCGTCCCAGCGCCGAAGCCCGCCGCGCCGCCGAGAAGGAAGGCATCGAAATCCGCCTCTACTCCGTTATCTACGACTGTATCAACGAGGTGAAGGAAGGTATCGAAGGTATGCTGGAGCCCGAGAAGAAGGAAGAAGTGACCGCCACCGCCGAGGTGAAGCAGACCTTCAAGATTTCCAAGGTGGGTACCATCGCCGGCTGCCTGGTGAAGGAAGGCAAGCTCACGAACAAAGCCCAGGTGCGCCTTATCCGGGACGGCATCGTGGTCTATACCGGAGAACTGGCCTCCCTGCAGCGTGGCAAGGACAACGCCAAGGAAGTGCCTGCCGGAATGGAATGCGGTTGCGGCCTGGAGCGCTACAACGACATCCACCCCGGAGACATCATCGAGGCCTTCCAGATTGTGGAAATCAAGAGGAGCCTCTAAAGCTTCTTCAACCAGAGTATGCTGTCTGGGCCTTCGTTGAAAAGGAGGTCCAGACAGCTTAGTTTTGGAGTGAAGCCGCCCATGCGGTCCCGGAAAACCTGGTAGTAGGGCTTGTCCAGCCCCAGCTTCTCCAGAACGGAGTCCGGGTGCTTGGGATGGATGCAGAAGCGGTAGTCATCATCGGCCTCACTACCCGGGACTATGAAAGCGGCGGTAGGGGAGAGCCTGCACGCGACGCCCGTCTTTTCCAGCAGGAAACGGATGGTGGAGAGGTTGAGTTCCCAGAGGGTCCGGGGCTGCGCCTCCAGCAAGGCAAAGAGTTCGTCCCTATAATATAAATAGTAGGCCGATGTCTCATAGGCGGTGTCTAATGCCCGCTGCGTGCGCACCACCCAGGGGGTGGAATAATCCACCTGCACGCGGGTGATGGCCATATCGGCCCCGTGCACCACCGGCACCTGCAACATCTGTACGCCGTCTCCGGCCAGGATATAGCAGCGGTTGCGGTAACTTTGCTTCTGGTAATTCTCGCAAGCTTCTATCTGTACGGTAGAAGGCAAAACCCTGTCCGGGGACAGGGTCATCTCTCTGGCAGCCAGGGCCAGCCAGGCCACAGGCGGGAAGTATGCGCTGGATAGCAGCACTACTTGCGGGGGCGCGGTTTGGGGATGATGCCGCGGGAAGACCGGCGGATGAAGCCCAGGATGGCATCCCGGTGCGTGGAGGCGGGGAAGTTGGCCTCGATGTACTCCACAGCCTGGGAAGTGTTCATCCCCTTGAAGTAGATGCAGTCGTAAATGTCCTTGATTTCGTTCACCTGCTCTTCCGTAAAGCCGCGGCGCAGCAATCCGGTGCGGTTGACTCCTTCAAAGGAGATGGGCTCACGACCGGCCAGCACATAGGGAGGAATGTCCTTGGTAATCTTGGCAAAGGCGGCCACAAAGGCGTGGGTGCCCACCCGGGAGAACTGATGGGAGCCGGACTTTCCGCCCAGGATGCCCCAGTCTTCCACGTCCGTTTCTCCGGCCAGGCCCACATAACTCACAATGATACAGTGATTTCCAATTTGGCAGTCGTGGGCTATATGGGCGTAGGACATGATGAGGGTGTCGCTGCCGATACGGGTGACGCCCTTGCCGCTGGCCTTGGTGCCGCGGTTCACGGTGGCGCACTCGCGGATGTTTACGCGGTCCCCAATCTCTACCCAGGACTCTTCCCCCTCAAACTTGAGGTCCTGCGGGATGGCCCCCACCACGGCTCCGGGGAAGACATGGCAGTCCTTACCCATCTTTACGTGGTTGTAAACGGTGGCCCCGTTCATGATGTGGCAGCCGTCTCCAATCTCTACATTGGCGTCGATGAAGGCGAAGGGCCCCACTTCAATATCGTCTCCCAGTTTGGCCTCGGGACTTACGCAGGCGAGGGGATGAATCTTGTTCATAGTAGCTTGTTATAGCAAGGCCCTGAGGGCCTTGGCGGCTTTTGTGTTAAGGGAATGGCCCGGTTTGTAGGCCGTGATGCGGGCGTTGAGGAATCCGCCGGCCAGCCGGAGGTCTCCCAGCAGGTCCAGCAGTTTGTGCCGGCCGCACTCGTCCGGGAAATACAACTGTAGGTTGTTCAGGTAGCCTTCTTCGGTGGGTTTCAGGTCCGGCAGGTTGAACAGGTTCCGCAGGCTGCTCAGCTGCTCCTCGCTCACGGGGTTTTCCACAATGACGATGGCGTTGTCCACGTCTCCTCCCTTGATGAGGTTGTTGCGGAACAGGTATTCAATCTCGTGGAAGAAGACGAAGGTGCGGCATACGCCAATCTCGCTGGCGTAATCCACCGTCTGGTCCCAGTGGGCGCTCTGTACCCCCAGGATCTTGGAATTGAAATCCACGGTAATATCGGCCGATGGCGCATCGGCAGGCTCTATCTTGATCCAGGAGCCCGTGCGGCCGTCGCTGATTTCCACCGTCTGGGGGATGCTGATATACTGGCGCGGGACGCCCTGGTCCTGCAGGCCGTCTTGGGTGATGGCCTCTATGTAAGGGCGGGCGCTGCCGTCCAGGATGGGCACCTCGATGTTGTCCAGTTCAATGAGGGCGTTGTCCACGCCCAGGCCCGTGAGGGCGCTCATGATGTGCTCGATGGTCACCGCCACGGCCTCGTTGGCCGACAAGGTGGTGCTGCGGGCGGTATTGCTAACATTCTCTGCCAGGGCCTCGATGACGGGCTTGGAGCGGAGGTCCGAGCGGCGGAAACGGATGCCGCTGTCCTCCGGGGCGGGCATTACTTTCATGTGGGCATAGGTACCTGTGTGCAGGCCCTTTCCCTGAAAATAATAGGTCTTTTTGAGAGTATGTTGGTTCCTGTTCATGAACATAAATATCTTAACGTTTCCCCATCCCGAAACCCCTCCTCTCGGGGGTAATTCATTCTATTGTTCTGCGGCCCTTTTGAACAGGGCGTAGGCTTTCATGTACTGCTTGGCGTCAATCACCGGCGAACCCAGCAGCACCTGACCGCCCTTGCGGATGTTGCCGCTCACACCGCCCTGGGCCAGGATGGTGGTATGGTCGGCAATCTTGAGGTGGCCGGCAATGCCCACCTGGCCTGCCAGGATGCAGTATTTGCCAATTTCGGTGGAACCGGCGATGCCCGTCTGGGCTGCCATGACGGTATGGTCTCCCACAATCACATTGTGGGCAATCATGCAAAGGTTGTCTATGCGGACGCCGTTGCCGATGATGGTGGATTCCATCTGGGCGCGGTCCACGGTGGTGTTGCAGCCAATTTCCACATCGTTGCCGATGACAACGTTCCCCAGATGCTCAATCTTCTCCCAGCTGCCGTCCGGACGGGGTGCATTGCCAAAACCGTCTCCGCCAATGATGCAGCCGGCGTGGAGGATTACATTGTCACCGATGATCATGCCGGGGTAAACCACTACGCCCGGATGCAGGATGCAGTTTTTGCCGATGACGGTGTTGTCCCCGATGGTAACGCGCTCGTGGATGATGGTATTGTCTCCAATCTTCACGTGGCGGCCCACATAGCTGTAGGCACCCAGGTACACCTTCTTGCCAAAGTGCGTGGAGAAGTGCCAGTGGGCCCGCCAGCTGCGGAAGCGTTTGGCCTTCTTCTTTTTGGCCGATTCGTATTTGAGCAGTTCCGTAATGGCTGTATAGGCATTGGGAACCCGTACCAGCGTAGCCTTCACAGGCTGTTTGGGCTGGAAATCCTGGTTGACGATGAGGATGGAAGCCTGGCTGGTGTAAACGTACTCTTCGTATTTGGGATTGGCGAAAAAGCTGAGCGTACCCGGCTTGCCGTGTTCAATCTTGGCAAACTGGCTGGCCTGTGCATTCTCGTCACCCTCTATGGTTCCGTGCAGGAGCTGGGCTAAAAACTTGGCGGTAAACTCTGTCATTCTGAATACTCTGTCATTCTGAGCGAAGCGAAGAATCTTAAATCAGCGGCTCCGCCGTCATGGCGGCAGGCTGGGGAATGCCCATGAGCTTCAGGATGGTGGGAGCCACGTTGCAGAGGGCTCCGTCCTTGACGCTCTTCACCTGGTCCCCGGCATTGATAACCACAAACTGGACGGTGTTCAGGGAGTGGGCGGTGTTGGGGGAACCGTCGGCATTTACGGCGAAGTCTGCGTTGCCGTGGTCTGCGGTGAGGAGCACCACATAGTCCTGGGCGATGGCTTCTTTCACCACCTGGCCCACCAGTTTGTCAATGCAGGTGACGGCCTGGGTGATGGAGGTATAGATGCCGGTGTGGCCCACCATGTCTCCGTTGGCGAAGTTGAGGATAATCATATCCTGCTTTCCGCTGCGGATTTGGCCGATGAGTTTTTCGGCCACTTCGGGGGCGCTCATCTGGGGCAGGAGGTCGTAAGTGGGGACCTTGGGGCTGTTCACCAGGATGCGCTCCTCGTTCTCGAACACGGTCTCGCGGCCGCCGTTGAAGAAGAAGGTGACGTGGGCGTATTTCTCTGTTTCGGCAATGCGGAGCTGATGTTTGCCGGCCTTGGAGACGGTCTCTCCCAGGGTGTCCTGCACCAGTTCCTTGTCAAAGAGGATATGCACTCCGGTGAAGGAGGCATCGTAGGGAGTGAGGCAGCAGTAGTACAGCGGAAGGGTGTGCATGCCTTCTTCCGGCATGTCCTGCTGGGTGAGGACGGAGGTGAGCTCGCGGGCGCGGTCGTTTCGGAAGTTGTAGAAAATGATGGCATCCCCTTCCTCGACAGTGGCCACGGGCTTGCCGTTTTCGGTAATGACGATGGGCTTGATGAATTCGTCCGTAACATCGGCGTCGTAGCTGGCCTGGATACCGGCCTGGGCGCTTTCAAAAGCGGCGCCCTTGCCTTCCACCAGAAGGTCGTAGGCCTCTTTCACGCGGTTCCAGCGCTTGTCGCGGTCCATGGCGTAGAAGCGGCCGCACACGGAGGCCACCTTGCCGGTGGTTTCGGCCATCTTCTCTTCCAGCTCCTTCACGAAGCCCAGGCCGCTGCGGGGGTCTGTATCCCGGCCGTCCATGAAAGCGTGGACATACACTTTGTCCAGTCCCTCTTCCTTGGCCACGCGGAGGAACTCGTACACATGGTCCAGGGAGCTGTGTACGCCGCCGTGGGAAGTAAGGCCCATCAGGTGCAGCTTCTTGCCGCTCTTTTTCACATAATCGTAGGCTGCCTTGATCTCCGGATTCTCCAGGAGCTTGTGTTCCCGGCAGGCGATGTTGATCTTCACCAGATCCTGATACACCACGCGGCCGGCGCCCAGGTTCATGTGGCCCACCTCGGAGTTACCCATCTGGCCGTCCGGAAGACCTACGAATTCGCCGCAGGCCTGCAGGTGGCTGGAGGGATACTTTTCCCGGAGGGCGTCAATGTTGGGAGTGCCCTGGGTCCATATGGCGTTGGAATAGTCGTGGCGGCCTTCGCCCCAACCATCCAGAATCATGAGAAGTACTTTTCTGTTCATATCTTATGTATTTTAAATCAATCTTTCCCTTTCCTTGGGGAAGGGACTCGCTATCGCCTTTCGGGCTCCAACTCTACGAGTAGAATCGAACTTGCAAAGTTAATTAATTTTTGCAGAAATCCGAAGGATTCGGCGGGTAGAACGAGTGACGCGGACGCTATGGTCTATGCACCACCCGGCGATGGCCACTACGTGGTGCGGCTCATCGGCCTTTTTGTACAGCTTCACAAGAGGCTTCTCGTGGGCCGGGAAGTGGTGGTCCGTGAACCAGTCCTGCATTTTTTTCTTTCCGGGCGCCCCCAGCGGCCTGATCCAGTCTCCCGTTTCCCATGTGCCTTCCACCAGTTCCCCGGCCTTGTCGGCATCCAGAATAAGCATTCCCTCCGGTTGCTTCACATCCTCGCTCCCGTCCCAAACTTCTTCTTTCACCTCGAATTCCACGTCCCGTACACCGAAAGCGCCATTTTCGTGTACGACGGCCCTTCCGGAGGGTTCAGAGGATAGTACTTCCGCAGGAAAGGCCTCTGCGAAGCGCTCCATATCCCGGTTCAGGGTTTCCACAAAGCGGGGGTTGATTTCCCGGAACACGGGGAAGACGAGGTTTCTGATCTTGTTGCGTTTGTATTCGTTGAGGGCATTGGTGGCGTCTTCCCTCCACTGGAGAGAGTGCTCGGCGGCGAAGGCCTCGATATCGGCCCGGGTCATGCCCAACAGGGGCCGATGCAGGGGGACGTCGGCAAAGTCCGGGTCCGGAACAAAGCCATCGGCCTTCATGCCCAGCAGGCCCCGCACGCCGGTGCCTCGAAGAAGGTTCAGGATGAGTGTCTCGGCATTGTCGTTGGCATTGTGCGCCACCGCTACGCCCGAATAGCCGTGCTCCCGGCACAGCTCCCCGAACCAGTGGTAACGCAGCCGCCGGGCCGCCATCTCCACCGAGATGCCCTGCTCCGCGGCATAGGCCGGTGTTTCAAAGCGCTTTACGTGGCAGGGGATGCCGTGATTGTCGGCCCATTGGCGAACGAATGCCTCATCCCCTTCACTTTCCTCTCCCCTAAGGCCGAAGTTGCAGTGTGCAATGGCGAAAGGCCCGCCTTCCAGACGGACCTTTTCTGCCAGGCACATGGAATCTATGCCTCCGCTGACTGCCACCAGCAACATCTCAGTGCTTGCGGATGATGGTGTAAGTGAAACCGAATTCCAGGTATTCCCGGAACTGGACGCCCTTGGAGTCCACCGTGCCGTCCTTGTCCTTGTCGCGCACCATTACGCGCGGATCATAGATGAGGTTGGTGGTGAGGTTGAGGGCGAAGTATTTGGCAATCTTCCAGACAATCTTGTTGTCCCAGTTGATACGGGGCTCCACCTTGGGGGTGAGGTAGTTGTAGAACAAGGCAACCTGGGTGGAGTAGGAGAAGACATCGTTGATGACCCAGCCCATGTCCAGTTTGACCTGGGCGCCGAATTCCGCCCGGAAATTGGTGTATTCCGTTTCACTGCCTTCCCTCAGGTCCATGCCGTAGGTTTTCCGAAGTTCCGGGATGGTGACCAATACACCACCACCGGAGAGGGGCGCCACGTTAAGGGTGATCCAGGGAGCGGGCGTCCACTTGGCACCGATACCGATATTCAGGTAGGCCGGGGCGAAGAAACCGGACTTGAGCGAACGGGCATCCAGCCAGTCTTTCACGGAAGGCTCAATCACGTTGCCGTCCACATCCTTCTGGGTGGCGGGAGTTCCGTAGGCGTAGTTGTTGTTGAACTGCGTCTTGAAGTCGAAGCTGGCGGAATAGGCAAGGTTCTTGATGAAAGAATCATAGCTCCAGATGGACTCCAAATAGATGCGGTCCTTGTTCTTCTGGAGGATGGGTTTGTCTGCGCTGTACAGGAAGCCGTAATCCAGCTGGACGCGGTGGGTTCCCTTGAGCTTATCCTTGGCATACTGGGCCGTCACATCTACATTTCCGGCCAGGGACACGTTGTTGTAACCGCCGGCCACCCACTGGCTCAGATACGTCTGGCCGAAGTTCAGGTTCATGATGGCGGTATGCGTCCAATAGGTGGGCTTTTCCACTTTTTCGGGGGCGTCTTCGGCCGCGGACAGGGCTGCGGCGGCCTCCAAGGCTGCCGTCTGGGTATTTTGGGCCGATGCTGCCAGCGTGGCGAAAAGGGCGGTGGCTGCTACAAATAATTTCTTCATTTTATAAGGAGGGTTAAGATGCCCGGTCAAGGCCGGGCATGACAATTAATAGGAACGGGCGAAGAGGACTCTCTGGTGGGAAGGCTTGCCGGTGTAGATGCACTTGCCTTCTTCCATGCACACGGCGCTGTCCACGGGGATGCAGCGGATGGTAGCCTTGGTCTCTTCCTGGATCTTGGCCTCGGTCTCGGCCGTGCCGTCCCAGTGGCAGAGGAGGAAGCCGCCCTTCTCAATCTCTTCTTTGAACTCTTCCCAGGTATCTACCTTGCGGATGGAAGCATCCCGGAAGGCCAGGGCCTTGTTGTAGATGCTCTTCTGGATATCTTCCAGCAGGCCGATGATGCGGTCTTCCAGGCCCTCGATGGGCTCGGAAATCTTTTCCAGGGTGTCCCGGCGGGCCACCTCCACTGTGCCATTCTGAAGATCCCGGGGGCCCATGGCCAAGCGCACGGGAACGCCCTTGAGCTCCCATTCGGCAAACTTGAAGCCGGGGCGCAGGGTGTCCCTGTCATCAATTTCCACGCTGTGGCCCTTGGCCTCCAGGGCCTTCTTTACCTCGTACATCTTGTCCAGCACGGCATTGTGCTCTTCCTCGCTCTTGTAGATGGGAACCATCACCACCTGGATGGGGGCCAGGGCCGGAGGAAGCACCAGGCCGTTGTCGTCTCCGTGGGCCATGATGAGGGCGCCCATCAGACGGGTGCTCACGCCCCAGGAAGTGGCCCACACATAGTCCTGCTTGCCTTCGTTGTTGGTGAACTGCACGTCGAAGCTCTTGGCGAAATTCTGTCCCAGGAAGTGGGAGGTGCCGGCCTGCAGGGCCTTGCCGTCCTGCATGAGGGCCTCGATGGTCATGGTGTCCAGGGCGCCGGCAAAACGCTCTCCGGGGCTCTTGTGGCCCACCACCACGGGAAGGGCCATGATTTCACGGGCGAATTTGGCATATACGTTCACCATCTGCTCCTTGCGGGCTTCGGCCTCCTGGGCGGTGGCGTGGGCGGTATGGCCCTCCTGCCACAGGAATTCTGCGGTGCGAAGGAAAAGGCGGGTTCTCATTTCCCAGCGCACCACGTTGCACCACTGGTTGCACAGGATGGGAAGGTCTCTCCAGGAGTGCACCCAGTTCTTGTAGGTGTTCCAGATAATGGTTTCGGAGGTGGGGCGCACAATGAGCTCCTCTTCCAGTCTGGCCTCCGGGTCCACCACGATGCCGTTGCCGTCGGGGTCGTTCATCAGGCGGTGGTGGGTGACCACGGCGCATTCCTTGGCGAAGCCGGCCACATGCTCGGCCTCACGGCTGAAAAAGCTCTTGGGGATGAACAGGGGGAAATAAGCATTTTTTACTCCGGTTTCCTTGAACATGCCGTCCAGGATGCCCTGCATCTTCTCCCAAATGGCGTATCCATAGGGTTTGATGACCATGCATCCGCGCACGGCGGACTGCTCTGCCAAATCTGCTTTTACAACCAGGTCGTTGTACCACTGGGAGTAGTTCTCCTGCCTGCTGGTTACCTCTTTTGCCATATTCTTATTTGCTTTTTTTTGTTTTTGTGCTTAATATTGTTGCCAGAAAACGGAATGGCAGGTACATTTCTTGCATATTCCGTACTAAGGCCGGTTTTTTCGGCACAAAGGTACATATTTTTTATGACATTGTTATTTTTTAGATTCTCTCCTTTGAAGGGAGAGGTATAGGAGGTAAGAACTATGAAAAAGACATTGATGGCATACGCCCTCGGGCTTCTTGCCGCCGTTTCATGCTCTACCACAAGCCGCGTAAGCTCCCAGGCTTTTGACGACGGCCTGTACTCCCGTCCGGTGCAGGTGGCCCGGCAGGCTCCCACCACCGAAGAACTGGACAATCTGCTGGCCGACAGCCACGCCTCCCAGGCCTATATCCTCAGTGCCGGGGACACGCTGGTGGTGCCAGAAGGAAAGAATATCCGTTTCTCCAAAGACGATACCATCATCACCGTATGGGACACTCCCGCCTGGGCCTATGACTATTCGTGGGCATACCGGCCCTGGTACATGAGGGACTATTACGGTTACTGGGGATTTTACGACCCCTGGTACTATCGGCCCTGGAGGTACGGGTATTATTCCGCGTATTGGGATCCCTGGTACTGGGACCCCTGGTACTATGATTCCTGGTATTGGGGCCCTCATTTCAACTACGGCTACTACGGCTATTACAGCCCCTGGTTCCGCTATCATCCCGGCTTCTACGGCGGGTATTATGTGGGATACTGGGGCGGCGCCACGCGGCTCCATCGCAGCCAGGCGGCCCACCTGGGCCACAGGGTAGATAATTTCGGCGCCCGCGGTGCCGCTTCCCGCAGCACCTTGTCCCGCGGAAGCACTTCATCGGCCTCCCGCAGCAGTTCGCTCATGCGGGCCACCAAGTCGGCCGGGCGTTCCGTTTCCGGCGCTTCCACGCGCTCTTCGGTGGCAACCCGTTCTTCCGGCTCCACGCGCACGTCGGCAGCTACCCGTTCCACGTCCGTTACCCGGGCCGCTTCCGGCACCACTGCGCGTTCCGCTTCCGGCACCACCACCCGCTCTGCCGTGGGCAGTGGCACGCGTTCTGGCCGCAGCACCAACTACCGTACCGGCAGCACGGCCCGCTCCTCCGGCGGTGAGAGTGTGCGCTCTTCCGGCAACACCCGTTCGGCCGGGTCTTCCACCTACCGTTCCAGCGGCGGCACCAATGTGCGCTCCTCTTCCGGAGCGTCCAGCTACCGCTCTTCCGGCGGATATTCCGGCGGCGGCAGCGCCCGTTCCTCCGGCGGCGGATATTCCGGTGGCGGCAGTTCCCGCTCTTCCGGCGGCCGCAGATAAATACAGACCATTATGAAAAAGATCATAACCTTTGCTTTGGGCGCTACGCTGGCTTTCAGCGCTACCGCCCAGACGTGGCAGGACGCCCTGCTCTTTTCCGAGAACAGCTACTCGGGTACGGCCCGTGGCGTGGCTATGGGCAATGCCCTCACCGCCATCGGCGGAGACACCGGTTCCCTTGTCTTCAACCCGGCAGGATCGGCCACCGCTTCCTTTTCCCAATTCACCATTACGCCCGGCGTAACGTCCTCCTTCAGCGGCACCCAGGCTTCTGCCGATAATATTGACGCTTACCGGGGACAGAGTGTGGGCAATACTTACGCCCGCATGAAACTGCCCAATGCCGGTTTCATCATCAATATGAATACAGGCCGCCGCAGTGGTCTGAGGCGTATGTCCTTCGGCTTTGTGGTCAATTCCACCAACAATTTTACTGGCCGGTTCAAGACGGCGGGAGTCAACGAAGACAATTCCTACGCCGCTTCGCTGGCTTCATCGGCCGACGGTTTTGCCCAGGATGTGCTGGCCAATGAAGACTGGTATTATTCCGGAGACCGCAGGCGCATGCCCGCCTGGGTGGATATGACAGGCTACCGCAGCGGCATGTTCAACGGCGTCAACGGCCGGGACGGAGCCTATGTGGCCCTCACGGAAATTATCGATGAAGACGGCAACTTCCGCCTGGCCGCCCCTGTGTACCAGCAGTACGGGCAGCAGAGCTACGGCTCCAAGACGGATGCCATCTTCAATTTCGCCATGAATTTCTCCGACCGGTTCTATGTGGGCGCCAATATCGGCATCACCGCCCTCCGCTACAACATGAGCGAGTTCTGGTCCGAGATGCCGGACAATCCGTCCGATTTTCCTGCCATCCGCTATTCCGACGGCACCACGGCCCGGTTCGAGTCCCTGCGCATGAACCGCAAATACAGCCTGGCGGGCAATGGCGTTTATTTTAAGGTGGGAGCCCTGTGGCGTCCTGTGGACGGCCTCCGTGTGGCAGCCGCCATCCAGACGCCCACCCTCCTGAACCTGACGGAGCGCTATGTCTATTCCGGTGAGGTCAATCTTTCCTCCCGCAGCCGCAGCATCTCCAGCAGCCCCGAGGATGAATGGATTTATGCCCTCCGTGCACCCTTCCGCTTCAACCTGGGCGCAGCCTATACGCTGGGAAGCATGGCGGTAGTCAGTGCCGATTATGAGTTTGCCCATTACGGCCAGGCCCGTTTCCGCAGCCGCACCGGCGACTTTGAGTATGCCGTGGGAGATTTCGCCGATGTGAACCTGGATATCAAGGACCTCCTGGGCCCCGCCCACCAGATTCGTGTAGGTGCAGAGTTCAAGGCAACCCCGGAGCTGTCCGTCAGGGCCGGTTACAACCTCACCACCGGCGCCCAGCGAAACTACCTGGACGGCAATAATGTGGTGGCCCTGAGCCCGCAGGAGCGTCTGGCCCAGATGAAGCACAGCCTGTCGGCCGGTGCGGGTTATTCCTTCGGCAGTTTCTTCGTGGATGCCGCCGTGCGCGCCCGCTTTGTTCCCAAGGAGTATGTAATCCCGTACAACTATTATTATGCTCCGGACTCCGCCCAGTTCTACAACAAGGTGGTGGACGATGCCATCATCACTCCGGAGATTATGGTGAAGAACACCCTGCTGGATGTCCTGCTCACCCTGGGTTGGCGGTTCTGACGGCCAATTTCCTGCCATTTTGTCAGCCGTGGCCCGCTGGCACGAAGTTCGATAAAATGAAGGCGTCGCCCTGAAGGGTGGCGCCTTTCTTGTCATTCGGAGTTCGTTCTTATCATTCTGAGCGCAGCGAAGAATCTGGTGAAAGGTAAAAAGAATTAATATATAAAGGATATAATTATGGGAAAGATTATCGGTATCGACCTGGGAACCACTAATTCCTGCGTCGCAGTGATGGAAGGCAACCAGCCCACCGTCATCATCAACAATGAAGGGCAGCGCACAACCCCTTCCGTGGTGGCTTTCACCGACGGCGGAGAGCGTAAGATTGGCTCCCCGGCCAAGCGTCAGGCCATCACCAACCCCAACAACACCGTGTTCTCCATCAAGCGTTTCATGGGTGAGACGTACGATCAGGTGAACACCGAGGTCTCCCGCGTTCCCTACAAAGTGGTCCGTGGAGAGAACAACACCCCCCGTGTGGACATCAGCGGCAAGCTCTACACGCCGCAGGAAATATCGGCCATGATTCTTCAGAAGATGAAGAAAACGGCCGAGGAATACCTCCGTCAGGAAGTGACGGAAGCCGTCATCACCGTTCCGGCATACTTCTCGGATTCCCAGCGCCAGGCCACCAAGGAAGCCGGCCGCATTGCGGGTCTGGACGTAAAGCGTATCATCAACGAGCCCACCGCCGCCGCCCTGGCCTATGGCCTGGACAAGAAGGACAAGGACATGAAGGTGGCTGTGTACGACCTCGGTGGCGGTACTTTCGATATCTCCATCCTTCAGCTTGGAGACGGCGTTTTCGAGGTGCTGTCCACCAACGGTGACACCCACCTGGGAGGTGACGACTTCGACCAGGTCATCATCGACTGGCTGGCCTCCGAGTTCGCTGCCGAGAACGGCGGCCTGGACCTCAAGAAAGACCCTATGGCCCTGCAGCGTCTGAAGGAAGCCGCCGAAAAGGCCAAGATCGAGCTTTCCAGCCAGACTTCCACGGAAATCAACCTGCCGTACATCATGCCGGTGGACGGTGTGCCCAAGCACCTGGCCAAGACCCTCACCCGCTCCAAGTTCGAGCAGTTGTCGGATGCCCTGTTCCAGCGTTCCATCGCCCCTTGCCGCCAGGCACTCTCCGACGCCCATCTGAACCCCTCCGACATCGACGAGGTCCTGCTGGTAGGCGGTTCCACCCGCATCCCTTACGTGCAGGAACTGGTGAAGAACTTCTTCGGCAAAGAGCCCAACAAGAGCGTGAATCCCGACGAGGTGGTTGCCATCGGCGCCTCCATCCAGGGCGGTGTCCTGGCCGGTGACGTGAAGGACGTGCTTCTTCTGGATGTTACTCCGCTGAGCCTGGGTATCGAAACCCTGGGCGGTGTCATGACCAAGCTCATCGAGTCCAACACCACCATCCCGGCCAAGAAGAGTCAGATTTTCTCCACCGCTGCCGACAACCAGCCCGGCGTGGAAATCCGCGTGCTCCAGGGAGAACGCCCCATGGCCAAGGACAACAAGCAGATTGGCATCTTCCACCTGGACGGCATTGCCCCCGCACCCCGCGGCGTACCTCAGATTGAAGTGACCTTCGACATCGACGCCAACGGCATCCTCAATGTGAGCGCCGTAGATAAGGCAACGGGCAAGGAGCAGCACATCCGTATCGAGGCCTCCAGCGGCCTGTCGGATGCCGAAATCCAGCGCATGAGGGACGAGGCCAAGGCCAACGAGGCCGCAGACCAGGCCGAAAAGGAGCGCATCGACAAGATCAACAATGCCGACGCCCTTACTTTCCAGGCAGAAAAGTTCCTGAATGAGAACGGCGACAAGGTGCCTGCCGATGTCAAGAGCGAGGTGGAAACCAGCTGCAACGCCCTTAAGGAGGCCGTCAAGGCCCAGAATCTGGCCGATATCGACAGGTACACCGAGGCCCTGAACAAGGCTTTCGAAAAGATGTACCAGGCCGGCCAGCAGGCTCAGGGAGGTCCCCAGGGCCCGTTCCAGGGCGGCCCTCAGGGTCCGTTCCAGGGCGGCCCCCAAGGCCCTCAGCCCGGCGGCGGCCCGGACCAAGGTCCCGATGAACAGTAAAGACAAAGAAAGCGACGCTTACAGGCGTCGCTTTCTTTATCACATTTTGGGAAAGATTGCGGGGAGAATTATAACGCATAGTCCAGCCGCATCACCTTTACGGGCCTTTGGTCCCCGTGGTAGAGGTGGCTGCACAGATTGAGCTGCCCGGTATCCCGGAATCCGCATTTTTCCATGACGCGGCCGGATGCCGGGTTATCTATGAAGAAATTGCTCCAGAGGGTGGGGGCTCCCAGGGTGTTGAAGCAGTAATGGATCATGGCCCGGAGGGCTTCCGTGCAGTAACCCTTGTTCCAATAGGGCCTGGCAACCCAGTAGCCTATTTCCACATCGGCCTCCCCAATTTTGATATTGCTGCTCCAGTGGTCGTAAAAGCCCATGCAGCCTATGACCTCTCCCTTTCTTTTCCGGACAATGGCCCAGGTGTGGTCGTTGGAAAAGACTTCGCGGATAATCCTTTCGCTCTCTTCCAGCGTCTTGTGGGGCTCCCAGCCGGCACGCGGACCCACCTCGGGATCTGACGCGTATTTGAAGAGCATCGGGGCGTCGGATTCCTGCCAGGGGCGCAAAATTAGCCTGCGTGTTTGGATGACGGGTTGGTCCATTTCCTGCGAAGATAAGAAAAAAAACCGACTTTTTTTCAAGTCGGTTTTTTTAAGTGTATGAAGGACAGGCTTATTCGGCCTTGCCGTTGGAGCCGAGAACGTTGACGATCTTGTGCGTATAGAGCTTTTTCATCTCGTCGCGGGCGGGACCCAGGTACTTGCGGGGGTCAAACTCGCCGGGCTTCTCGTTGAAGACCTTGCGGACGGCGGCGGTCATAGCGAGACGGCTGTCGGAGTCGATGTTGATCTTGCAGACGGCGCTCTTGGAGGCCTCGCGGAGTTGCTCTTCGGGAATACCCACTGCATCGGGCAGTTTGCCACCGTTGGCGTTGATGATGTCCACATATTCCTGAGGAACGGAGCTGGAGCCGTGGAGGACGATGGGGAAGCCGGGGAGCTTCTTCTCAATCTCGTGGAGGACATTGAAGGCCAGCGGCGGGGGAACCAGGCGACCGGTCTTGGGATCACGGGTGCACTGCTCGGGGGTGAACTTGTAAGCGCCGTGGGATGTGCCGATGGAGATGGCGAGGGAATCGCAACCGGTACGGGTGGCGAAGTCAATGACTTCCTCGGGCTTGGTGTAGTGGGATTCTTCGGCCTGCACCTCATCTTCCACACCGGCCAGAACACCCAGTTCGGCCTCTACGGTAACATCGTACTGGTGAGCATACTCCACCACCTTCTTGGTGAGGGCGATGTTCTCCTCGTAAGGGAGGGAGGAGGCGTCAATCATTACGGAGCTGAAGCCCATGTCCACGCAGCTCTTGCACAGCTCGAAGCTGTCTCCGTGGTCCAGGTGGAGGACAATCTGGGGATTCTCCCAACCCAGTTCCTTGGCATACTCTACAGCACCCTCGGCCATGTAGCGGAGAAGGGTCTGGTTGGCATAGTTACGGGCACCCTTGGAAACCTGGAGGATAACCGGGCTCTTGGTCTCGGCGCTGGCTTGGATGATGGCCTGGAGCTGCTCCATGTTGTTGAAATTGAAAGCGGGGATGGCGTAACCGCCGGCAACGGCCTTCTTGAACATCTCGCGGGTGTTCACAAGACCCAATTCTTTGTAAGAAACCATAGTTTTATCTGAATAAATTGATCAATTTGTTTTCGTTCTACAAATGTACGGTTTTTTGCGGAAAAATGAAATATCCTTTCTTATGCCTTTTCGAATGTTTCCAAGCGTTTCATCACCCGGAAGACAAGCCAGTCGGGGAAGTGGCGGAAAAGGGGGAGGGAGAGGTGGTTGACAAGGCCCGGCATGCAGGTCTTTTTTCTCTTGAACATGCGTCTCAGGGCCTTGGCCGCCAGTTTTTCAGGAGGGAGGCTCACTCCAATGCGCACGGCTGTGCGACGCAGGTCGGGCGCCAGGCCATACAGTCCGGTGTCCACAGCGCCCGGCGTCACCACGGTGACGCTCACGCCGAAGGGCTTCATCTCATACCAGATGGATTTGGAGAAGCTGTAGATGTAGGTCTTGGTGGCAATGTAAGTCTGGATGCCGGGAAATTCCATCCATTTGCAGAGGGAGGACATGTTGAGGATGTAGCCCTTTCCTCTTCGGCACATATCGGCCCCGAAGAGGCGGCAGAGGCCCGTGAGGGTTACCACGTGGAGCATGACCATGTTTTCCACCGTCTCGGGCGGGGTGTCATGGAGGGAATTGAAAAAGAAGAAGCCGGCGTTGTTGATGAGGATGTCTATCGTGAGGCCCTTGCCGGCCGCGAAATCGTAAACCTCCCGGGCCGCCTCCTGCCGGGCGAGGTCGCAATAGAAAGCGTAGGCCTTGACCCCGAAGGAAAGGCTTATCTTTCGGGCCGATTCTTCCAGCTCCCTCTTCTGGTTGGAAACCATCAGGAGGTCGCAGGCATAATCTCTTGCCAGAATCGTTGCATATTGGAGGCCGATTCCGCTGCTGGCCCCCGTCACCAGTGCCGTCATACGCCCATCCTTTTGGCATTCTCGGCCTCGGCAGCCTCGATTTCCTTCCGCAGGGCGCAGGGCATATCGGCCACGCAGGAATGGCACTTCATCTCCAGGGTGTACATACGGCCCACGCAGTAGTTGGAGCGCATACAGGCTGAACGGTAATCCGGCCCGGCTTCCTTCATCTTGTTTACGAAGGCCGGGTCGTGCACCAGCACGTGGGCCATCTGGATGAGCTCAAAGCCTTCGGAGAGGACGGTCTCGCAATTGGCCCGGCTCTGGATGCCACCCACATAGACAAGGGGCAGCGAGAGGGCTTGCCGGAAGCGTTTGGCGCTCTCCAGGAAGTAGAGCTCCCGGTACGGAACGGTGGGGATCATCATCCGTCCGCCCACGGCGATGCCGGCTTTGAGCCACCAGAATTTCCAGGGATTCATGTAGTGCGCCAGGGTCTTGAGGGGCATGGCGCCGCCCAGGATGACCATGGGGGCCTTGCTCACAAAGCCGGCACTGAGGACGATGGCGTGAACTCCGTGGCGCTCGATTTCTCTGGCCACCTGAAGGGCCTCGTCCTCCTGCATACCTTTGCTGAAGCCGTCGAACATGTTCATCTTTACCATCACGGCCATATCGTCCCGGGCGTGGGCCATGACCTCGCAGAGCACCTCGTCCAACATGCGCATACGGTTCTCCAGGCTGCCGCCGTATTCATCCTTCCGGTGGTTGGTGTAGGGGGACAGGAACTGGGAGATGAGGTAGCCGTGGCCGGCGTGGATTTCCACGCAGTCGAATCCACACTCCCTGCAGAAGTCCACGGCCTCTCCGAAGTGCTTGACAATCTGTTTGATTTCCTCTTTCTTAAGGCCCCTGACGATGGTGGGGGAGTAGAGGTTGATTCCCGTGGATGCACCCACGGGAATGTGGTGGCCGCAGGTGTAGAAATGGGTCATGTTGCCGCAGTGGCCCAGCTGGATGGAGGCCTTGGCGCCCTGGGCATGGATGGCGTCGGTGAGGTCCTTGAGGGCAGGTTTAATCTCGTCATGGATGTACAGCTGTCCGTCAAAGGAAACGCCGCTGCGGTCCACGGCGCAGTAGGCCACGGTGGTCATTCCTATCCCTCCTTCGGCCACGCTCACGTGATAGTCTTTGAGCATGGCGCTGGGCTTGTTGCCGGGGCACATATTCTCGAATGCGGCGCTTCGGATGGTGCGGTTGCGAAGCTCTACGGGCCCCAGCTTGAAAGGCGTAAACAGTTCAGACATAAATCAATAGATATGCGGAAGTATTCTTTTCAGACGGGTTTTGTCAAACTGGTCCGGGAATTCTTCCTGGTATTTGTGGTAGATGGAATTGGAACGGGGAACCAGGTTGGCGCAGGTGAACCAGAAGAACACCAGGCCCGCGGTGCTCCAGGTGAGGATGGCCCAGCCCAGCCATTCCACTATCTCGCCAAAGTAATTGGCGGACGTGACGTAATTGTACAGGCCGCCATGGGGAAGGTAGTGGTGGGTATCGCCGGGAGCGCGCAGGTTCCGGATAATCTCGTCGGAAGAGCGGTTGATGTACATTCCTGTCAGGAAAACCACCGTTCCGGCTATGAATGAGGGGCTTGTTATCCAGGAAGGGTCATAGTATGCCCTCTGCGGAGCCAGGCGGAAGAGCCAGTATCCCTGTATGTAACCGTTTATCAGGTTGAATGTCACGCTCATGAGGACGATGCTGACGGGCATCCTGGACCGGCCTGTCATGCGGAGGGGGAACACGAAGGTCCGGTGCACGTAATGCAGGGCGAAAAGCAGGAAGAACAGCAGGTAGGGGATGGCGAAGCGCTGCCCGCAGCCGGCCCAGAAGTACGTCACCACTATAAGGACCGGCATTTCCATGAGCATCCAGCCCCATCGGCCCGGAAGGGTGGGCCCCCATTTGGCCGATATCATCTTCCCATATCCCGCGTCGATGAAGTACAGGGACGCGAATACTACGGCCCCCAGCACCGTCATCGTCAAGAGTACATAGTCAAACTGTTCCATATTAACCGACAAATTTATCGATTTCTGCAGAATTATACAAGTCTATGCCTTGCGGCGGCGAAAGACTTCGTTTTTTCCGAAGTTCAGGGCCTTGTTGTAGTTCCTGGCCTCCCGGAAGTCGCCGGCGATGAAGTCCCAGTTAATCTCGAAGCAGTGGAAGGCGTAGGTGACCAAGTTGCATGATTGCTGGATTTCGCTTTTGTCCCAATTGTATTTGAGCCGGGGGTACTGCCGCACCAGGTCCTGGCAGGTGCAGAACATGGCGAAGAAC
>CAJOLS010000014.1 GCA_905235535.1 uncultured Bacteroidales bacterium | reverse complement strand
TTTGAAATGATTCAATAAATTCTTTATGTTTCTTTTTGGTAAATTTTCCTCAAAAATTTTCACCCATAGGAACCCCTATGGCCAAAAATTTCCAAGAAAGATTTCCACAAAAATAAACTATAAATAAAAATATCAATCATTTCAAAACAGACTCTGAGCGAAGCGAAGAATCTATTTCGCCCATTTTGCCGGGTCGAAACCTTCCGGCATCTTGCCGTTGGAGGCGTCCACCAGGCCATCCACCACCTTGTTCAGGGCCTCCTGGATTTTGCCGGAGAGCATCATTTTCATCATGAGGTTCAAGTCGGCCTCCAGGGTTATCCAGAAGTCTGTGTGGTAGGGATTCTCCCTGGCGGGCTCAAAATGCACCACGATGTGGAAGGCGAAGGGGGCGCCGTAATCCACCAGTTCTATGCGGGAATAGGGGACCCTCTGGTGCACTTTGACTCCGATGTTGAAGCCCTGCACCGTGGCGGTGAGGGTGTCCATATCGGCCGTAACCATTCCCCTTTTGTCTTCCGGGAGCATGCGGGCAAAGTTGCTCAGGTCCGTGAAGGACATGTACAGCTCATAAGGCTGGCGGGAGACAATCCCGTGTTTGCTTTCTATATTGGTCATAATTGTCTATCTTTGTGAAATGCAAAGTTAACAAAAATCATGCACAAAATTTATTTCGAGAAGCGTTGCATCATTATTTGTTCCCCACAGGAGGAAGCCCTGGCAGATCCCAACTCCGTAGAATTCCACATGGGAGAGAAGGTGGACATCGGCGCGCTGGTGAGAATGTTTGAGGTGCAGGACACTTTGTCCCGCATTTACATCCCTTCCACGGACATTGAGCGAAGCTATCGGAGGATTTGTGCCGAATTCAGGGAGGTGAATGCCGCCGGAGGGCTTGTGAGTAACCGCAGGGGAGACTTCCTGCTCATCTCCAGAAACGGCCTCTGGGACCTCCCCAAGGGCCATCAGGAAGCCGGGGAAGACATTGAGATTTGCGCCATGCGGGAAGTTCAGGAGGAAACCGGTGTGGACCAGTTGCAGCTGCGCCGCCTTATCTGCATTACGGACCACGTGTATTTCCGGAACAACTTGTGGCACCTCAAGCACACCTGGTGGTACGACATGCTTTACACAGACCCCACCAATCTTACCCCCCAGCGGGAAGAAGACATAACCAAGGCCGCGTGGGTGGCCAAAAGCTCCCTTCCGCCCTTTCTCAAAAACACTTATCCTTCCATCCAGGAAGTTTTCCGGGAGGCCCGGATTTAATCGGCCTTTACCGTCTGTGCGGGGTCTATGCGGGCAATCACCCGCGTGGGAATCCACAGAAGAAGAAGGATGCCGATGAAAGCCGCGGCATCGGCCCCCAATATCCATAAAAGATTCACCCTCACGGGCACCCAGGGCACAAAGTAGTTGGCCGGGTCCAGGGGGATAAGGTGGGTGGTGCCTTGTAGCAGGCAGAAAAGGAGGGCGGCTGCATTGCCGATGAGCATGCCCCTCAGCACGGCTTCGGCGCCGATGCGGATGAAGAGGCGGCCCACGGCGCGGTTGTCCATGCCCAGGGTCTTGAGCGTCCCCACCGTGGAGATGTTCCGCAGGAGCATGATCAGAAGGCCGCTCACCATGTTGAAACCGGCCACCACCGTCATCAGGATAAGGATGATGACCACATTGAAATCCAGTAGGTCAAGCCAGTCGAAAACCTGGGGATAAGTGCGTTTGGAGGAGCTCACATAATAGTCTTCCAGCAAAGTGCCTATCTCCAGTTCCAGGCGGTCCTCCCTGGCGCTGTCCGAGAGGCGGACTTCCAGGGCAGAGGCCTCTGTGGCCTCCCAGCCGTTCAGGCGCTGCAGGTCTTCCAGGTTGGCATAGACCAGCAGGTTGTCGTCCAGTTCTATGAGGTCCCGGTGCACGGAAGCAATGTGGAACTTGCGCACGCGGAGTTTCTCCCCCACAAAGTAAGTGGTGAGGTCGTCCCCTTCTGCCAGGCCCATTATCTCGCCAAGGCGCTGGGGAATGGACACCTCCAGGGACTGCCGGCCGGTGCCGGGAATTCCCTTGACTATGACGCCGTGAACGGTATCCCCGTTCTTGACAATGCCGGCCCGTACCACCACGGGCACTATGTCCTTCACGCCCGGAAGGGCCCGGATGGCCTCTTCCTGGGGCAGGTGCACCGGAAGGGACTCCGGTTCGTCCCCGGACGAGATGGGACTGATGCTCACATCGCCGGTCATGGCCGCCACTCCCTCCCGGATTTCAAACCGGAAACCGGAACTGACGGCCACGGCCACGATGATGACAAAGAAACTGACGGCGATAGCTGTCGCCGCCACGTTTCCTTGGAATTTGAGTTTACGCGATATGAAGCGTTCCGCTACCAAATGTGTACGCGCTCTGCTTCGGGACGGAACATGGCATCTCCCTCGTGGATGTCCCAGGCGTCAAAGAAGGTCTGGAAATTCCTGACGGACACATTCACGCGGTTCACAGCTAAGGAGTGAGGGTCCATGTTGGTGAGACGGGCTTTCTCCTGGTCCGTGATGTTCTGGGCCCAGATGGCGCCGTAGCTCAGGTAGAAACGCTGGGCGCGGGTGAAGCCGTCAATCTTGGGATCTTCCTTGCCGGCGGTGGCGTTCTCCATAGCCGTGAAGGCGATGGACAGGCCGCCGTGGTCTCCGATGTTCTCACCCAGGGTGTAGCGGCCGTTGGCGTGGACGCCGGGCAGCACTTCCACCTCGTCGAACTGGGCCACCAGCTTGTGGCCAAGGGCGTCGAATTTGGCCTTGTCGGCCTCTGTCCACCAGTTCACCATATTGCCGTGGGCATCGAACATGGAACCCTGGTCGTCAAAGCCGTGGGACATTTCGTGGCCGATGACCACGCCGATGCCGCCGTAGTTCACGGGCTCGTCGGCCTCGGGATCGAAGAACGGTTTCTGCAGGATGGCTGCCGGGAAGCAAATCTCGTTGGTGGTGGGGTTGTAGTAGGCGTTCACCGTCTGGGGAGTCATGCCCCACTCGGTCTTGTCCGTGGGCTTGCCCAGCTTGGAGAGGTTGTCCCTCACATACCAGGCGCTGGCGTTGCGCAGATTCTCATAATAGGTGTTGGCCGGGTCTATGGTGAGGGTGCTGTAGTCCTTCCACTTGTCCGGATAGCCAATCTTCACGGTGAAGGCGGCCAGTTTTTCGCGGGCACGCACCTTGGTGGTGTCGCTCATCCACTCCAGGTTGTCAATATGCTCTCCCAGGGCGGTGCGAAGGTTTTCCACCAGGGCCACCATCTTCTGCTTGGAGCTCTCGGGGAAGTAACGGGATACATACATCTCGCCCACGGCTTCTCCTAAAAGGCTGTTGGGAACGCTCATGGCACGCTTCCAGCGGGGCTGCTGCTCCTGGGCCCCGGCCATCTGGTGGGAGAAGAACTCCCAGCTGGCGGTGTAGAAATCGTCGCTGAGGGAACCGGCGCTGCCGCTCACAAACTGGCACAGCAGATAAGACTTGAGATACTCCAGGTCGCACTTTTCTATCATGGACGACAAACCGTCGAAGTAGGAGGGCTGCTGGACGATAATCTTGTCCTGGGGGGCGATGCCGGCGGCCTCGCAAACCTTGTCAAAGCGGAGGCCGGGCCACTTGGCGAAGATTTCCTCACTGCTCATGGGATTGTAGATGGCCTGCATGTCACGGTTCTGCTCCCGGCTCCAGAAGATTTTTGCCAGGGCGGTTTCCACCACCATGTCTTTGGCGGCCATCTCCTTGGCATTCTCAATGCCGGAGAGTTCCAACACCTTTTCCAGATAGGCCTGGTAGCCCTCATAGAGGGCCTGGTTCTCGGCCTTCAGATAATAGTCGCGGTCTCCCATGCCCAGGCCGCCCTGGCCCAGGTACAGGACCTGCATGTCGCTGTCGGCCAGGTCGGCCTCTGCTCCGGCGCCAAAGAAACCGCCTTCTCCGTAGAGGTTCATCTTGCCCAGCAGGGTAGCCAGTTCGTCCTTGGACTGAACGGCCTGGATTTCGGCGATATAGGGAAGGATGGGCCGGGCACCCAGGCTGTTTCGGGTGGTGGAGTCCAGGGCCATCTTGTACAGGTCGGAAATTTTCTGGTCTATGCTGCCGGGCTTGGCGTCCAGGGTGGTCATGCTCTCGAAGAGGGCGTTGAGGTTTTCCTGGGTGCGCTCGCGGATGGCGTCGAAGCTGCCGTAGCGTGAGAATTCCGGACGAAGCGGATTCTTAACCTGCCAGCCGCCGGTGGCGTACTGGTAGAAATCGGTCTTGGGGCTGGTGCCGGTATCCAGGTCTGTAAGGTCCAGGGCAGGAGCTCCGGCCTTGGGGGCACAAGCCGCAAAGGAAAGGAGAGACATCATGATGATCAATGACTTTTTCATAGAACAACAATAGTTTATAGTAAGAATACTGATTTATTGCATATAACACTAAGAGTCTGTTTTGAAATGATTCAATAAATTCTTTATGTTTCTTTTTGGTAAATTTTTCTCAAAAATTTTCACCCATAGGCCCCCCCCTATGGCCAAAAATTTTCAAGAAAAATTTCCACAAAAAAAAACTATAAATAAAAATATCAATCATTTCAAAACAGACTCTAATTTGCAAAATTACACAATAATGTGGATATTTGCACCCCTAAGCCGGAAAGATTTCATGAATCTCAAGAATATAGCCATCCGATACGGAATCTCCACCCTGGGGCTTGTGATCATAGCCCTGGGAGTGGCCGTCTCCATCAAATCCAACCTGGGCATATCCCCTCCGTCCTGCCCTCCCACCATCCTTAACCTGAAGTGGACGGGCATCAGCGTGGGCACTTTCACCTGGATGATGCACCTGGTGTTCATCGCCATCCAGGCGCTGGTGCTCCGCAGGAATTTCAAACTGAGATACTTGATGCAGATTCCCGCCGCATTCGTATTCGGCTATATGTGCGATGCCTCCATCTGGCTGTTCAATGCCATTGAGGCTCCGGCCACCAGCTATGCCGTTCAGCTGGCCCTGTGCCTGCTGGGCGTAATCCTCACTGCCATCGGCATCCGGATAGAAGTGACAGGAAAAGGCTGGATCCTGGCCGGTGACCAGATTGTGGTCGTCTTTGCCGAAGTGCTGCGCATACCCTTCGGAACCATGAAGGTCATTTTTGATGTTGTCATGGTGGCCTTTACCGCCGCTTTCTCCTGGTTTGCCTTCGGCCTTTTGACCGGCAACGGCGTCACGGTGGTTATCCGCGAAGGAACTCTCATCCTGGCCTTCCTCACCGGCATCTGCATGCGATTTACGGACCCTTATATAGAAAAGGTATTCGGGCCTATGGTTCCCCTCCATGAATAAACTGGGCAAGCTCATACGGGAATGGATGCTGCCGGCTGCCATCGTGCTGGGAATCGGCCTTTTCCTGTTTTATCATTTCACTCCGGCGCTTCACCCCTACGGGAAATGGCTGCACCCGATAGCCTCCGACGGGCAGCGCCTGGTGATTGCCGTCCTGCTGTTTTTCCAGTTTGTCAAGATTTCCCCCCACGACCTCCGGCTCACCCGCTGGCACCTCAAGGCGCTGGGCCTTCAGGTAGGGCTTTTCCTGCTTTGCGGCGGAGGAGTCCTGCTGCTGGCCCCCGGAACGCCCCGCATGCTGCTGGAGTGCGCCATGCTCTGCCTCATCTGCCCCACGGCATCGGCCGCGGGTGTCATTACAGACCGGCTGGGCGGCAACCTGGCCTCCACGGTTACCTATCTGGTTATCATCAACCTGGCTGCCACCTTCCTGATTCCGCTGGTGATTCCGTTGGTGAATCCATCGGCCCAAATGGGCTTCTGGACCTATGTGGGGCACATTGCCCTCCGGGTGTTCCCCGTGCTCATCCTGCCGGGGCTGCTGGCCTGGACCATCCGCTATACCACCCGCCGGCTGCAGCGGGCCCTCCTGCGCTGGGCCTCCAATTCCTTCTATATCTGGGGTATCGGCCTCACGCTGGGCATGGTGCTGGCCACCCGCGCCCTCCTTTTGAGCCACCTGGGCTTCTGGCCCGTGGCGGGCATTGTGGTGGTTTCAGTTGCCACCTGCTTCTTCCAGTTCTGGGCGGGGCACAGGGCCGATAAAAACCGCGTGGGAAGCCTTACGGCCGGCCAGTCCCTGGGCCAGAAGAACACAGGTTTCCTTATCTGGCTGGGCTACAACTACATGACTCCCGTCACTTCCGTGGCCGGCGGCCTGTATGCCATCTGGCAGAATCTCTACAATTCCTGGGAGCTGTACCGGAAGGAAGAGGGGAAGCTTTGATTAGCGGGGATACAGCTTGGAATAATATGCGTACGTGTTGAGGACGTTCTCCACGTAGGCCCGGGTGTGGTGCTGCTCGGGCAATTGCTCCTTGACATTGTTCCAGCGGGATGTGTCCAGGCCCATCTCTTCGGTTTTGGCTATCAGCTGCCTCACCTTACTTTCTCCCAGATTGTAGGCGGCCAGGGCAAATTTGACAGACTCCGTAGGGTCTGCCGCGGTATCGGAAAACATTTCCTGCAGTTTGCTCAGGTAACGGGAGCCCACCTGGATATTGGCGGCGGGGTCCAGGAGCACCTCTTCGGGGTAACGTTTGCTGCGGATTTGCATGAGGCCCAGGGCTCCCTTGGAGGAGTTGGCGTCGTTGAGGAAGCGGGACTCGTGGTACACCACGGCGGCCAGCAGGCGCCAGTCCCAGCCTATGCTGTCGGCACTTTGGCGCAGGATGTTGTCGTACTGGCTGATGGAGGTGAGGCTCACCGTCTTCCCGGAGAAATACCGCTTCTGCATGCGGTTGAAGCGGGCCGATGCCGTAAGTTCCGTAATCCACTGGTTGATGTGGCGCAGGGCTTCCACCTCGTCTTCCCGTACGGCCCAGACGCTGCCATCTGCAAAGGCGCGGGAGGTGGCCAGGCCGTCCAGCGTGGAGTCCGGAGGGTCGTTGGCTACCACCATATCCAGGCTTCCGGTGCGGAGGGAGTCCAGGATGCCGAGGTCCTGGCAGAGGACAATGTTGAATTCCAAGCCTTTATCATCGGCATATTTCTTTACCAGCGAACGGTGGAATTCCGCATCCTGGGTGGGTATGGCGCACCGAAGGGTGCCTTCCGGTAGGTGAGCGTCCGCAATCTTCTCTCTTCTTACGGGTATAAGAAGAAGAACCAGCGTCAGACCTGCTGCATATGCGAAAGCTCTCCAGTTCATACTTTATCGGTTTCCTCCCAACATACCGCCCAGGCCTCCACTCAAGCCTCCGCCTCCGCCGCTGTCGCCTCCGCCGCCTCCAAAGGAGGAACTGGCGCGGGAAGACAGGGTCTTCATGGCGCCCAGATGGGGATAGAACGGCCAGCTGATGCCCACTTTGATCATGCCGGGAGACTGGATGTAGTGGTGGGCGGTGAAGTAGTCCCGGGAAGGCATGGGCCAGCCCTTTCCGGCGTTTTCCATCTTGATGAAGATGCAGCACTTTTTCCACTGCATGTTCACGAAGACGTCGAAAACGGGCGTATTGCCGTATTTTTCCTCGTTCTGCAAGTGGAAGACACCGGCCACCGGATTGTAGGCGGGGGCGTACCACAGGGTATTGAATCGTACGTTGGCGCCTACTTGCAGCTGCAGAACCTTGGGATCCACAATATTGAACTGGAGGTACCAGCGCAGGTTGAGGGCCAGAAGCGGCAGCGGCAGCACATCCTGGTTGGAGGAGAACTGCAGCAGAGCCGAATTGTCCAGATGCACGGGGCCGAAGGCGAAGTCCTTGGTGAGGGCGGCCGACAGCACGCTCATGGGCGCTGTGTTCTGCCGGGCCACGGCCAGGGTGTCGTAGTAGATATTGTTGGCCAGCAGGGCATAGCCCACCTGCGCTTTCAATTTCCATCGGGGGATGTCCAGCTGGACCTGGATGCGGGTGGTGGACGTCTTGGAAAAGTCGTTCTCCCACTTGAAGTGGTTGGAGAAGAAGTGCTGCTGGTAGAAGTCCGGTTCCTGGAGGCGAGTTTCGAAATGGGCGCTGAGGGAAATGGGGCTCTGCGGGGCGCGGCGGAAGGGATAGAAACTCACTTTGGCGTTGGCCTTCACGTAGAAATCTCCGGCCTCGTGCCCGGCAAAGTTCACCAGGCCCGTGGCGTCCCAGTTCAGGTAGCGTCCCAGCATGCCTTCCGCTCCTGCATATGCGTAGAAACTATTCCAGCGATGGTTGGAGTTCTTGTACAGGACCTCGTTCGGTGTCTGGAGGTAGAAGGTTTGGAAGCGGTTGCCAACGCCGCCCTCTATCTTGGAAACCAGGGCCTCCTCCTTCCAGGGCTGGAAGCGCAGGAAAATGCGGTTTTCCAGCCGCATGGTACGCAGGGAATCGGCACTCTTGCCGGGGTTGATAAAGAACTGGTCGTTGTAGAAACGGCTCAGCAGGTCGTCTGTCTTGTCAACGTATTTCTTGGAATAAGTGGTGTATTCCGTGGAGGTGCCGATAAAGCCGGTGGTGATGTTGGTGTTCACCGTATCGGCCTTCACCCAGGAGGTGTCTCCCCGGTGGCGCAGCGTTTCAATGAAGTCGAAGGGGATGCGGTAACTCTGGTCGTAGAAGACGGTCATCTTCTTGTACCGGTTGCTGGCGGCCGCCAGGTTCACGTCAATTTCGCGTACGTCCACAATGGTGTCCCGGACCCAGGAATTGTCCTGCATGCCGCCGCTTTCCGTGCGGGTGTTCTTGTTGTAGATGAAACCGCCGTGGGCCAGATACCGCTTGCCCAGGTAGTTGCCGGAAACGAAGTAGTTGTTGTTGCCCGTTTTCTCGTTCTTGAGGATACCGGCGCCGCCGTAGTGTTTCATTTCGGCCGCCACGTTCAGGGACGGCAGGATGTTCTGGGTGGTGGTAATGCGGAAGTTGTCCGAGGCCAGTGTGGTGTTATTCAGGAGGTTGCCGGAATATTCCAGCTCTGTATAAGGCGTCTTGGTGTTGAACTGGGGCAGGTTGTCGGCCGTGAAGGACCAGCTTTCTATGGCCTGGTAGAAGGAGGTGGAAGTCTCCTTGTCCCGTTCAAACCAGTTGTACTGCTGCACGGCCGATCCGGGCATGCCCAGCCAGGAGGCGCCCACGTCCTTTCGCATGAAGGGATAGTCGTAGAAATGGTAATTGGCCGATGTGTCCCACTGGAACACCTCCATGCTGTTGTACAGGCGGTCGTGTTTCCAGGTGACGAGGCGCTTGTAGTGCAGGGAGTCGGGGAGATAGGAGGTTTCCAGGATACGGGGCGTGTTCTGGGTGATGCTGTCCTTGATATGCTGGATGCTGTCTTTCCGGTGGCGGATGGAATCCTGCTTGCGGCGGATGGCCGGGAGTTCTACGTTCTCATACGTCCAGCGCTTGCGGTCTGCCTTGCTCATGGCGGCCCACTTGGCCTCCCAGGCGGCCTTGGCTACGGCCGTGGAGTCCAGGATGAAAAGGGAATCTATCCTGGGCCAGATGAGGGAGTCTCCCTCGGCCTTGAGGGAGTCCACCACCAAGCGGTGGGTGTAGCCGTCTTTGGTGGCCACGTACCACTGGTACAGGAAGGGATCCGTTTCCCGGAGACTGTCCGGCACGTGCATGGTATCCCGGGCGGAAATTTTGGGAACGGTGTCTTCCAGGTCTCCGAAAAGGTCGAAATCTTCATCCTCCAGGGCCAGGCTGTCCCGCAGGGCCTGCTTCAGGCTGTCGGCCAGTTTGAGACTGTCGGTTAGTTTGAGGGTGTCGGCCCGTTTCAACGAATCCGCCAGCCTGAGGCTGTCGGCCCTTTTCAAGGAATCCGGCAATACCACCTTTTGGGTGTCCTGGGGTGCCAGTTGGAGCGAATCCGGTTTCACCGTTTTGTGGGTGTCCTGGGGGTGCTGGGGAAAGTAGGGCGCAACGCGCAGGGCCCTGGAGGTTTCCACCCCCACGGTCTGGGCCGCGATGCATCCCGCAATGGCCAGCGGAACCAGTATGTCGCTCCAAAACTTTGCCATAACTCGCAAATATACAAATTAAGCCGAAACTAGGCAAATTCGGGGCCATTGGGCGTAGGGTAGCGCCCATCCCCGTCGCAGGTCCGCAAAAAGTGCGAGGCCGACCTGCGACGGTTTTCGCTTTCTTGTGCATTTTAGCGTCGCCGGTCCCCCACGAAAACGCGGACCGGCAACACAACGACCCGGGACCAGCGACACAAAGGACACGGACCGGCAACACTACAGCCACTGCCCGGCAACGGCAGCAGTATGCACGTTTTTATAAAGTAAGGCTGTGGTCTATGCAGGCGGGGTATTCTTCCGGGTAGTGCGTGACCATCAGAAGGGTTTTGCCGGGGGCGCCGCAGAAGCGGTCCATGAGGGCGCGCACATGGCGGCGCTGCTCTTCGTCCAGGCCATGGAGCGGTTCGTCCAGGACATAGAGCGGAGGATCCTTGACAAAGGCGCGGGCCACCAGGCACACGCGCTGTTCACTGCTGGAGAGCCGCAGAAAGGGTTTATCGGCCAGGCCAATGATGCCGAAAGTTTCCATCCAGCGCCGGGCGCAGGCATATTGATCCTCCGAGGGATGCCGATAGAGGCCTTCCGTGTCCAATAGCCCGCTGGTGACAATGTCCAGCGCAGGCGCGTCCACCTGGAAGGCGCGGTGCAGTTCGGGACTCACAAAGCCGATGCCCCGTTTGATGTCCCAGATGCTTTCCCCGCTTCCCCGCGGACGGCCGAACAGTTCGATGTCGCAGGCGTAGGCCATGGGGTTATCGGCACAGATAAGGCTCAGGAGCGTGCTTTTGCCGCTGCCGTTGGCGCCGGTGAGCGCCCAGTGCTCTCCTTCCCGCACCGTCCAGTCCAGGCGGTCCAGTATAACGCGGTTGCCGTAGCGGATGGTTACCCCGCGCATACGGATGATGGCGGGCGGCAGAACCGCATCCAGATAGGCCTCCCGGGGCATCTTCTCGCCTGCCTGCCCGTCTGTAACGGGAATGACGTGCGTGATGAAGGGCGGAATTTCCGCCGCCCGGGACAGCACCAGCACCAGGGTAGTGGTGGCCGAAAGCACCGTAAGTACCTGCGTCAACATCTTCCGCATGGACGGGTCCAGGCCGATGTAGGGGTTGTCAATCACCAGCATCTCCGGACCGCCCAGCATGGCGCGGGTGAGTTGGAATTTGCGCAATTCTCCCGAAGAAAGCGTAACCAAAGGCTTATCCAGCACCTTTCCAAGGTCAAACAGGCCGATGAGTTCCTCCAGGCGGCGCTGCGCAGCCTGAGAATCGGCCGCAGAAAGCGCTTCCTTCCGCAGCTGCTCCCCGGCCGAAGGCGGATTGTCCTCCAGCGTGAAGAGATTCCACCGCTGCTGCATGAAGAAATTGCGGTCTCCATAGCTTCCGTACGAATCCCGGAAGGTGATGTATTTTGCTCCGCTGCGGCCTGCCAGCGAAGACGCCAGCCGGCTTTTGCCGGAGGCGGCGGGCCCCACCAGGGCCACCTGCTCCCCTCTCTGGATGTTCAGCTCACTCATCTGCTGTGGACAACACGCGCGAAGTTCCTATGGTTAAAAAGGCTTGCAAAGTTAGTGATAATCCGGTTAATTAAAAACTCCACGTTGCGCGACATCGGGAAGGGTGATAATTCCGCATCTCGGCCCACAATGGCCAGATTATACCCCAGACGGGCAAGTTCAAGCGCAATGGCCTTCCCGATTCCGCGGGAGGCGCCAGTTAAGAGAGCAACCATACTTATATAGCTATTATGATATCTTGACCCTGTTGTTGCCCGGGTCTGTACAAAGATAGGCAAAACTCAGGGAAACAGGAATAATAAGTAGCGCGGGCGCACAAACTCCCCGGCTTGCGCAATACATTGGCGCAAGCATGACTTACCTTTGCAAAAAAAAAGAGGTCACTATGCTTGAAATCATTATTACCGTAAGCCTGTATTTAAGCGCTATCGCTCTTCTGGTGAAGGGTGCAGTCTCGTTCTGCAACAACTGTCAGGAATAACCCGGAAACGCTTTACCATGACTACCATTGAAGATGTAATCCGTATCGCCGTGGATGCGCACAAGGGCCAGAAGGACATGGTCGGGAATCCCGCGATTCTCCATGTCCTTTCGGTCGGTCTGATGGGCAAAACAGATTCTGAGAAGAAGGCCGGTCTCCTTCACGATGTGGTTGAAGACACGGACCTGACCATTTCCAATCTGCGTGATTTGGGTGTGGAAGAAGGGGTGTTGGAGGCCGTAGACCTTCTGACTCACCGCTCCGGAATCAGCTATGAGGATTATGTCCGGAAGATTGTCCTCTCCGGCAATGAGACGGCCATTCAGGTTAAGCTCAACGATCTCCATCACAATCTCTGGCGGGCAAAAGACGCCCTGGATACGCTGGACACAAACAGCAAGGAGCGCCGTGAATTACTGAGCGAGATTCTCCGGATAGCGGAGATTCACGACAGGGCAGAGCGGTACATACAAAGTTCCATTAAGAGTCTGTTTTGAAATGATTGATATATCGCAGCAAGATCTTGCTGAGATGGCTGGAATTGGACTGGCAACCATTAAGAATATTGAGATGGGACGCCGTCACGCGGAAATAGGCCCTCATCTTGGCGTGATTCGAATACGGCACGCCGTAAAGTTGGATCACGGGATTGTCGAGGTGGCCGTACCAATGGGTTGACAGGAAAAATCTGGTGCGCCGGCAAATCCTATTGCAAAAGTATGGAAAAAAAACGTATCTTGCGGATTGAATGCAAAAGACACCGATTGAATAACTTGATAACCGATTGATCGATGAGACGAATCTGTTTTCTGGCCGCCGCGCTGCTCCTGTCGGCGACCTCCCTCTTCGCACAGACCTTTATTACGAACCTTACCGTGGTGGGCTCCAAAGACTATCAGGAAGCCCGAAATCAGGTCGATGGGATGAAGCGCCTGGGATTCCAGTGCATCGAAAAGGACCTGAACGCCGGAGCCGGCGGCGGCTACATCTATCTGATGTATACCACGGATCCGAAATATGGCAGTCCGATCACCGACATCTACATCCGCTTCGGACAGGACAATATTCAATCCCCCATGACGTACGAAGGCCGCAAGTATTATCTTCCCGCCCTTAGCGGCAGTGCGGAGTTCATGCGCGGCTACGGCGATCTGAACTATGCAGCGAAGGGGAAATATATCTTCGTGTACTATTCCAAGGATGCCTTTTCGCCCAATCGCGGTCTGACCGGCATCACCTTTGACGACAAGTCCTCCGGCGCCGTCGGGATCAACGGAGACGCCTCGAAACCCGCCGACCTGAACAGCGGCGCCGGGGGCAAATATATCTATATGCACCTCGCCTACGGCCCGAGGGAGGAGACGACGGTGGTGTCCACCGAAGAGGAACTGAAAGCGGCCGTGGATTACAACAATGTGAATATCCAGCTTGCCAATGACATCCGTCTCACCAGTCCGCTGACCGTCTCCAAGGCCTCGAACGTAACCATCGACCTCAACGGACACCGGTTGGACCGCGGCATGTTCTCGGTGTATTCGAGCAAACCCGAAGGCCGGGCCGTCGTGGTGGACGGCACGTCCAACCTGACGGTTATGGATAGCGGAGAGGGCGGCAGGATCACCGGCGGCAGCAGCGACGAAGGCGCCGGAGTGTGGATTGGCAAGGACGCCACCTTCACCATCGTGAGCGGCACCATCTCGGGCAACCGGAGCTATTCCCCCCGGGGCGCCGGCATCTGCAACAACGGCACGCTCAACATGATGGGTTCCCCCATCGTGAAGGGGAACGTCTGGTTCGACGAAGCCTGCAACATCTACCTTCCCGCCGGCAAGACGATCAACGTGATCGGGCCTTTCTCCGCCGGATCCCTGAGCGGCATAAGGTCCGATTCCATGGATGCGCTGACCACCGGATTCCTAGCCAACAGCCCCGATACGGACCCCGCCGCGGTCTTCTTCTCCGACCACGATGGCTACGGCATCAAGATGAGCGGCGGCGAGGTCGTGCAGGATCCGTCCTCCAAGGAGACCCTTCTGACGACCAGATTCGTTGATGTCTCCGGCGAGGAAGTCACCCAGTACGGCGTGCACAAATTAAGCGAAATCAAGAACCACACGCTCGGTACCGGATGGTATGAGCTGGATAAGGACCTGACCTTTACCGAACGGCTCCGCGTGGAAGGCAACGTCAACCTCATCCTCCCGGACGGCCGGACGCTCACGGACGACCTGGGCATCAACGTCCCGGACGGCCAGGCGCTGACCATCTACGGACAGCGTCTGCAGACCGGCACGCTGAATGTCAACCTGACGGCGAAATCCGGATGGGCCGGTATCGGCAGCTATAAAGAGCATAGCGACACCGGTACGGGCGACATCACCATCAATGGCGGTGTCATCAACGTGACCGGGGTCTCCCGTGCGGCAGCCATCGGCGCCGGCGAAAACTGTGAAAGCGGCGGCTTCGTCGTCATCAACAACGGCATCGTCACGGCCACCTGCAGCGAATCCGGCCCCGGCATCGGCAGCATGGGCGGGAAGAGCCTCGACGCCCTCACCATCAGCGGCGGCGTCGTCAATGCGACCGGTGCGGGCGGCCGTCCGGGCATAGACAACGGTCCCGGCGTCATCGCCATCTACGGCGGCACGGTCAAAGCCTCCCGCATCGGCTCCGATGCGGGCCAGATCACGCTGAACTGGTCGAACCTCGGCGACAGCATCGAGTCCGGCGGCTACGGCGGCACGGTGACGCTACAGAGTGAATTCTCCGACGGGACGAACCCGTATCCTGTCGGTGTCGTGGAGGACCCGGCCGTCCTGGCGGGAAAGAGACTTGTCCCCAATGGCCTCTACGACATCTACATCGCTGTCGGGCGGGGAGGTGCCGTCTCCTCTTCCATGGACAAGGCCTCCGGCGGCGAAACCGTGACCCTCACCCTCACGACCTACCCGGGATTTTCGTTCACCGGGATGACGGTCGTGGGCCAGATGAGCGGGACGTCGTGCACCCTCACCCAGGTTGACGACAAGACGTACAGCTTCGTGATGCTGGCCGAGCCGGTCTCGGTCCAGGCCCTGTTCTCCGCTCCGAGCGAGCCGGTCGCCTACGTCGACCTGGACGGCAGAGAGCAGACGCAGGAAGTCACCCTGATTGACAAGAATTTCACCACCCTTCCCAGTGGATGGTATGCCGTGAAGGGGAGCTTCATCAACAGCAATCGTCTCGTCATACCGGAGTATCAGGAAGTGAACATCATTCTCTGCGACGGGGCGGACTTCAGCAAAAGCCGGGGCATCACGGTCCCTCAGAGCGCTTCCCTCACCATCTGGGGACAGACCGCCGGCAGCGGCAGGTGGAGCATTACCGAAGTAACCAACGATATGGCAGGCATAGGCAGTGAGGTGGACAGGGTCGCCGGAGAGATCACGATCAACGGCGGCACGTTGTACATCAGGACCGCTCCGGGAGCTTGCATCGGCGGAGGGCGCGACGGCGACGCCAGCCTGATCACGATCAACGGCGGCACCATCGACGTCTCCAGCAGAAACGGCGCCGGCATCGGCTTGGGGTACAAGTTCACGCCCACCAGCCGGGGCCGTTATATTGCCACGATCACGATCAACGGCGGTGTCATCAACGCATCCAGCGATCTTGGCGCCGGCATCGGCGCCGCGGACGGCTCCCTCTTTTATACTGGCACCATCAACATCAACGGCGGCACAATCGTAGCCGGAAGCGAAAAGAATGTCGGCATCGGCAACAAGAGGACCTCGGCTATGATCATCAACCTGGACTACGAGGATTTCGTCAGTATCACCAGCGACGCCTACGGGGGCGAGGTAACGCTCGTCAAGGACTTTTCCGACGGCACCAACGTGTTGAAGGCCGGCAAGGTGACCAACTTGGCCAGCCTGAACGACAAGACGCTGGTCGCCTATGGCGGCAGAATCACGCTGATGAACGCTTCCGACAACGCCGCGCTGATCGCAGGCGCCGCCGGAGCCGTCGTGGACGTGACCCTCGGAGATCGCACGCTCTGGAAGGACGGCTCCTGGAACACCCTCTGCCTGCCTTTCGCCATTGCGGACATCAAGGGGACGCCGCTGGAGGGCGCCACGGTGAAGACGCTCACCGGAGCCAGCTTCATCGACGGCAAGCTCTCCTTCGATTTCGGCGAGCCGGTGACGGCCCTCGAGGCCGGCAAGCCTTACGTCGTGAAGTGGAGCGGAGGAAATCCCGTCGTCAATCCGGTTTTCCGTCTGGCCCATATCGAATCCAAGATCAACAATGTCACGACCGGCGACATCACCTTCACCGGGTGCTTCAGTCCTGTCAAGCTGAAGGGCGGCGACAGGACCGTGCTCTACGTGGGCTCCGACAACAAGCTCTTCTTCCCGCACGAAGACCTTGAAGTCAATTCCTGCCGGGGCTACTTCGTGCTCGGCGACGGGATCAAGCTGAGCGGCGCGGGCGAGCCCGTCGCGGTAAACCAAGTGAACGAATAAACAAAAACGATATATGGGAAAGAATATACTGAAAGACATTATCCCGGCACTCGCCATCCCGGTGGTGCTGGTCTCCTGCGTACAGGAGCAGGCGGCCCCGGAGACGGTGGTGCAGGAGCAGGCCGCGGCGGTCCGCCGCGTCACGATTTCCGCCGGTCTTCCGGCGCAGACGAAGGTGACCCACGAGCTGGCGGGGACTTCGATCCACCCGCTTTGGGAGGCCGGGGACCAGGTGAACGTGAGCTTTACGCAGGACGGGCAGGTAGTCGTCGAGACCTTCGAACTGCTGAAGGGTGAGGGCACGGCAAGCGCCGTGTTCTTCAAGGATGACAGCCGGCTTGGGGACGACACGCCGTTCAGTGTGCACTATCCGGCCACGGAGACGGGCTGGGGGGTGCAGGACGGGTCCGTGGAGACGCTCCCGGAGAGCCTGTCCGCGAATGCGTCCAAACTGGGCGAGAGCTTGAAGCTGGAGCCCGCGCTGACCTACTTCCACGTGGTGATCGACAACTATGCCGGCGGCGACTGCACGTATGCCCGGCTGAACAAGCTGGAAGGCGACTTCACGATGTACAGTGCGCCCGGCGTGAAGGGCACGGTGAGCGTCGCGCCGCAGGGCGGAATCTCCAACGGCAAGGTGGACTTCTACGTGGCGGTGATGCTGGAAGGGCCGACCACCGGGACGGTGAAGGACATGTTCGGGGAGACGGTGCCCGTGGCATTCCAGATCGCGTTCGGGGACCTGGTGCAGGGCGTTTCGTCCGACGGACAGGCCTTCGACGTGGCGTACGGGAGCAAGTTCAGCTGGACCCCGGAGAAGGAATACCTCCCCGGCAACATCTACAAGATCGGGAACAAGCCGATGGTGACATCGACCCGGGCAATGTCACAGCCGAGATAAAGTTTCACCCCATCAGACAATGAAGAATATGAGAAAGATACGTTTTGCTGCCGTGCTCCCCGCCCTTTGCGGCGCGCTGCTGGTGCTGGACTCCTGCAGGAAGCAGCCTGAATTCAACGAGCTGGGTGACAAGATCGTCGGCGCGTGGTTCTGCGAATACGACGCCACCGGCGTGATCGACTTCGGGGGAGAACCGATCCCGTACACGCACGTGGCGCAGTATGCAGAGTACAACAAGGATGGCACCGGGATGTGGTGCGTGGCGTACTTCGGGAGTAACCGGAACGCGCCCCGGTATATGCTGGGCGGCCACGCCGTCACGGATACCTATTTCCACTTCCGGGCGACAGCGGACGGATCGGTCACGATGTTCCGCGATTCCGACACGGCGGGCATGCCCCAGTACTGGACGGTGTTTTATGCCGACGACAGGATCAACATCTCGGACGGCGGGTACAACGCCAAGCAGATGGAGCGTGCGACCGAGAGCCAGAAGGCCAAGGTCGTCAGCTGGGAACAGAGCCTGTTGGGCAACGATTCCGGCATGATCGACCTCGGCGGCTACGACGAGACGGAAGGTTAACAGCGCCTGAATCATTTGAACCGATCGAATCAAAACCGGGAATCCTGGCGGGAAATTCTTACAACGCCGGAGTTCAAGGCGCTGACTGAGGACCTGGACGTGGAACTGGTCTCTGTTTCAGCAATTCGGACGTAACAACATGCGGCCCCGGCGATGAACCGGGGCTATTCTTATCTTGAAACGACCACGTTAATTAGAGTCTGTTGTTGCCCGGGTCCGAACAAAGATAGGCAAAACTCAGAAAAAAGTGTTAACTTCGCATTCGACCATAATGAGACACCTGTTTCCCTATCTTCTCCTTCTTTTCACCCTTCCCGCCTGCAGCGTAAAGCTGGATCTCGATGCCGATATCCTGGAAGGAGAGGGCATCGCTGTCTGCTGGATGGAAAGGCTCGCCGACGACACTCCCCTTGTTGCGCTCTCCATCCCGGGGGCACACGATGCGGCATCGGCCAGTATCACTGCCTGGCCGTCATGGGAGCCTATCTTAGCAGCATACGTTCGTTTTTGGCGGACTACTCCCCTTCCCTCACCCTTGGGGAACTGCGCGGAAAGATACTTGTTCTAAGCCGCAACGAATATACAGGTTGTGTGGCTGATTGCCATGGCAGCGCCGCCCTCCCAGGGCGCTTGTCTTGGCCTTGACGGCCTGGCCGCCGCACAATAGTTTTGCGGACTTGGGACAAGGCACCTATTCGCGATTAGCAATTTTTTCCGTAACTTAGCAGGGAATACCTATTGACAGATTTTGAGACGGATGCATCTTATCATCCTGGCATTGCTCCTTGCCTGCCTTCTTCTGGAAAGCCTCCCTGCGCGGATGGTTGCGAACGGCAGTTACCAGACCTTGCCCACATCAAGTCTGACGGGACCGTGCAGGATTCCAATTACCAAACCATTGGGCATGCCGACGGCATTCCCATGAAGTGGGCCGCGTTTTACTCTTTTTCATCTTGAACAAATAATTCGTCCCTTCACACGATTACCATAATTTGCTAAATCAATGGAAACACTTTCTTTTGTTACCGGAAAACTCGAAAAAGTCGCTGACCGAGCCGCGTTGACCTCGATTATTGATTCTTTGACTGAGCCAGTGCTCTGTGGTTATGACCTTAGTGATGTAGATTGCTCAGGTTTGGATTTTCATGGTTACACCATCAGGAATGTTGTCTTCGGACAATTCAGTGAGTCCAAAGATGCCAGAGTCCCCCTTGCCAGGGTCTCCTTCAAGGACGCCAATCTGGAGAATGTCAGTTTCGCCCAGTGTGAACTCTCCCGCTGCAATTTTGACAACGCCACCATCCAGGGAGGGGACTTCTTCTATTCCGTACTACATTTCTGCCGATTCCGCGACCTTCTCGGCTACGCGCTAGATTTCCGCTACTCTCAGATTGCCAACTGTTCGCTCTCGACAGGAACGTTCGTGATGTGCGATTTTTACATGGCTGACTTTGTCGGGGCAACCGCCTTTCTCGACTCCCATTTCAAGTACTGTAGTCTGACCTCCGCCACATTCAGGGGAAACAGCTTGAACATGGACAACCTGGCCGCCTCCAGCATCACGAAAGGCCCGGAAAGGGGTACGTGTTCCGAAACATTCGCGAAGCTCCTTGCCGAAGAGAGGAAAGACAACTATTCCATTCAGGACGATTATGAACTTTACCACACCTTCTATCACCTGCCCAACTGGAACAGGAGGAATCCGTGCGGTCAGTTTTCCGAACTGAACATCGGAGAAAAGGAGCACGATAAGTTGAAGTCTAGTATTTCCATTGCAAAAGAAGCCCAGCAGTTCTATTCAGAACTGAGCGGGACTTTCACCGGGAAAGGGCTCTTCAAAGACTCAAACAGGGCTTACCGCATGGCCAAGAGGAAAGAGCTGGAATACTACCGGCTCTCCGCGAAAAAGGATTTCAAAGACAAGAACACGCTCTCCGGAATCAAGTGCTGCCTCAAGTGTAGCGGTCCCCTTCTTTCAAAGATTCTCGGCTATGGCTACCAATGGTCCATTATTGTAATTTGGTTCATCATTCTGGTGCTGGGATACAGTTTGTACCACTACCTAAGGACCAGGGCCTTGTTTGTCGACAGTCTGACCGGCAGCATGAATAATGCGATGGGGCCCAACCAGGATTTCATTATCCGTCTGAACGAGTTCATCGGCAGCCTGGAACCGACAATCGGAACCCTGCTGATTGGCTTCCTGGGTTTTGTCATAGCCAACAAAATCCGGAACAACTCCTAGATTCCACACCTCTGGTCTATGTCCTCTCGTCAGTTCGGCACCTGTTTCTTTGAGCAGTACGCTCAAATCGCCCTTGCAACCTTCCTCGGCGGCGAGATGGCTTCCCTTGTGAACAGGGACCAGCCGGATCTCCAGAGCCCCGATGAGAGGACCGTGGGCATCAAGGTCACCCGTGCCATGGAGAAGAGCAAGGTCTCGAAGGTCGGCAATGACTTCTACGGGCACTTCGACAGGATGGGCCTGTTTGTGTTCAGCAGGGAGAACCTTGGGGAGAAGGAGGCGACGGATGCCATGAACTACACCCTCTTCCTCCAGAAGTACCAGGACGAGCGATATGATTGGCTCTTCCTTGCCGATATCAACGACCTCTTCGTATGCAATCTCGGTAACGGGCTCAAGGAAAGCTCCCGTCTCGAACGTTTCCCTATCACCCAGACGCAGCGGCAGGCTTTCTACCTGGAGGCCATCCGCAGACAGAACGAATCAGTACAACTATGACACAGATCAACATACAGCCAGTCTCGGATATTGTCCGGGCTGCATCCACCTTGATGGACCGCACAGGCGGGTTCGAGGTCCACGACAAGGGCACCCGCGAGAATATCGTCACCTCCTCGGACCTTGCCGTCCAGCACTTCCTCACGGAGCAGTTAAGGCTCCACTACCCCGAGATCGGGTTCCTCTGCGAGGAGGAGGACCTCAATGACATCTCCGGTCACGAGGCCGTCTGGGTCATCGACCCCATCGACGGGACCGCCAATTACGCCCGTGGGAACGAGAACTGCTGCATCAGCGTCGCTCTTGTCGAGCGCGGTGAACCAATCCTCGGAGTGGTCTACTCGCCCTGGCGGGACGAGCTCTACACGGCTGAGAAGGGAAAGGGGGCGTTCTGCAACGGGATGCCCATCCATGTCTCGGACCGTCCCTTCGAGCAGGGCCTTCTCTTCACAGCCATGTCCACCTACCGGAAGGACCTTTCGAAAAAGTGCAGCGACATCATCTACGACCTCTATATGGAGTGTAATGATGTGAGACGCACCGGAAGCGCTGCCGTGGAGCTAAGCCTTATGGCCGCAGGGTTCGCGGAACTCTACTTCGAGATACGCCTGATGCCCTGGGACTACGTTGCGGCGGGCCTCATCCTCACCGAAGCGGGCGGAGCCGTGTGCGATTTCGAGGGAAAAGCCCCTTCGCCATTCAAGCCCTCAATGTTTATCGCGGCTAATACCAAGGAGAGCTGTCAGCGTATTCTTGATACCATCCACAAGCACCTGGACAAATTGCCTTATTGATAACGACAGTCTAATATAAATCGCTCATATAGCCCTAAAGTTCCGTTCCATAGGGCAAGGCCATCATGATGAACATCCAGTCAATCTCCGACTTGGGAAGAATATGGCATTCGCTAAGGAAGACCGTAATCCATGGTTAAAGTCTGCCTCAACGGCATCTTTGCTGCCGGTAAAGCCAGAAACGATGCTTTATGATTGTATAATCTGCGGAATTTACAAATATTTGGTTTTTTACCTTTATCCCCTTCTGCTATGGCAACTTATCCCTGCGAGAACTGCAAGTTCAGGGCACACTACGACAAGAATCCCCAATCGGTCCTCGGCCGGTGCGGTGGCACATCAACTTCTGCCCGGGCTTCAAAGCCTTCTTCACCCATCAGGACGATGCGGTCAAGGCGGCGCTCCGGGAGAAGTATGACTTCAAGAAGTACCAGTAGACCTACAGGACATTCTCCGTCTTGACCTCGACGGCGGGATTCACTTTCCGGATCCGGGCAACGATCTTTTCGGCGGTTTCCCGGGATACTTATGGGAGCTTGGGATGGGTAGTGTTGGAATAAACCGTTCTCATGAGCCGTATGAATGCATCCCGCCCAGCAGGAGGTTGACGCCGAAGTAGGTGATGAGCACGCACAGGAAGGCGGCGATGGTGAACCAGTGGAAGAAGCGCGCGTTGCGGAAAGGCTTC
>CAJOLS010000013.1 GCA_905235535.1 uncultured Bacteroidales bacterium | reverse complement strand
TCACCCATAGGAACCCCTATGGCCAAAAATTTCCAAGAAAAATTTCCACAAAAATAAACTATAAATAAAAATATCAATCATTTCAAAACAGACTCTAAATATCTTAACCAAACATCATGTCAGAACAAAAATTCAGAGTCGAAAGCGACCTTATTGGAGAACTTCAGGTTCCCATTGATGCCTACTACGGAGTGCAAACCCAGCGGGCCATCAACAATTACAAGATTTCCAACACCCGGATGTGCGACTATCCGGAGTATATCATTGCCATGGCCTATGTCAAGATGGCCGCAGCAGCAGCCAACACGGAACTGGGTGTGCTGGACAAGAAAATCGGAGACGCCATCATCGAGGCCTGCAAGGAAATCGTTGCCGGCAAGCTGTGGGACCAGTTCCCCGTGGATATGATGCAGGGCGGCGCCGGCACCTCCGTGAACATGAATGCCAACGAGGTCATCGCCAACCGCGCCCTGGAAATCATGGGACACAAGAAGGGAGAATACCAGTTCTGCTCCCCCAACGACCACGTCAACTGCGCCCAGAGCACCAACGACGCCTATCCTTCGGCCTTCCGCTATACTTTCGTGCGCATGAACAAGCACGTGGAGAAGGCCCTGAAAGACCTTATTGCCTCTTTCCGCGCCAAGGGTGAGGAATTCAAGGACATCATCAAAATGGGCCGCACCCAGCTGCAGGATGCCGTTCCCATGACCTCCGGCCAGGAATTCAACGCCTTTGCCAACAACCTGGAGGAAGAACTGGCCAACCTGAACCGCAACGCCGTCCTCCTGAAGGAGATCAACATGGGCGGCACCGCCATCGGCACCGGCCTCAACGCCGTTCCCGGCTTTGCAGAGCTTTGCACCAGGAAGATGAGCGAGTTCACCGGAGACAGCTTTGAGAAAGCCCCGGACCTGGTGGAAGCCACACCCGATACCGGCGCCTATGTGAGCTACTCCGCCGCGCTCAAACGCCTGGCCGTCAAGCTCTCCAAAACCTGTAACGACCTCCGCCTCATGGCTTCCGGTCCCCGCTGCGGCCTGCACGAGATCAATCTCCCGGCCATGGCTCCCGGTTCCTCCATCATGCCCGGAAAGGTGAACCCCGTCATTCCCGAGGTCACCAACCAGGTGTGCTTCAAGGTCATCGGCAACGACACTGCCGTGTGCTTTGCCGCCGAGGCCGGCCAGCTCCAGCTGAACGTGATGGAACCCGTGATTGTGGAGTGCATCCTGGAAAGCCAGACCTGGCTCGTCAACGTGATGAACACCCTCCGCACCCTGTGCGTGGACGGCATCACCGTCAATGCAGACCATTGCCAGAAGATGGTGAAGAATTCCATCGGCATTGTCACTGCCCTTAACCCCTACATAGGCTACAAGGCCTCCACCAAGGTGGCCAAGGAAGCCCTGGAAACCGGCGCAAGCGTCTATGACCTGGTCCTGGAGCACGGGCTCATGACCAAGGAGAAACTGGACGAGGCCCTGGATCCCAAGGCCATGACCGCCTCCCACGAATTCATCAAATAATGATGATTAACTTAGAGTCTGTTTTGAAATGATTGATATTTTTATTTATAGTTTATTTTTGTGGAAATTTTGGCCATAGGGGTTCCTATGGGTGAAAATTTTTGAGGAAAATTTACCAAAAAGAAACATAAAGAATTTATTGAATCATTTCAAAACAGACTCTTAAATGATTAAAAATCTTTTACTCGGCGTCCTGCTTGGCACAGTGCTGCTGTGCCAGGCAGAGGCCAAAAACCCTCCCCTCAGGCACCACCTGGTCCGTCTGGGCTGGGGAGACCCGCTTTTCGAAACCCTGGCCTTCCACGAAGGAGCCGCCCAAGATTTTGTGCGCAAAGACCATTTCTGTTACACCGGACACTTCTTCCTTGAATACCAGTACCGCCTGAACCGGGTGGTGGGCCTGGGCATCCAGACCGACATCGAAGGCATTTTCTGGAAAGAGACTCCGGTAGATACCTACCACAAGCCCACGGGCGCGTCCGTCCCTTCCCGCAATTACGACCTTAGCATCCTCCCCACCCTCCGTCTCACTTTCCTCAACAGCCGTTACGTTCAGCTGTACGGAGGTTTTGCCGCCGGTTTGATGGTGGCTTTCGACAACAGCCGGCACACCGAACTGGCCCCGGTTGTGAACATAACCCCGCTGGGCGTCCAGGTGGGGAAAGACGCCTGGAGCGGCACCCTGGAACTGGGTGGCCTCACTTCCCTCATGGGCGCCAACAAAGTGTATATGCTGGGCTCCCGCCTGGTATCCGTAAGCGTCAATTACTCCTGGTAGAATATGAACAGACTCAAATTCAGCCTGTTACTCGTGGTCCTGGGCCTGGCGGCCTGCCAGCACCCGGATGTGGAGTACACAGATTTTGACACCTTCCAGGTCCTCTCCGTCAAAACTTCCAACTACTTCCTGGAGGACGGCTCCCTGAACCCGGAAGTGGCCCTGATGGGAGAAACCGACTGGGAGCCGGATACCAAGGTGGCCAGCACCGAGGCCGCAACCCTGGTAAGGGACCTGTTGGGGGTAGTGAACAGCAACAGCCTCATCCACATCGCCGGCATCTACAATGGGCACGACACGGACGGTTCCCCGCTCAAACTCTCCGGGAAGGTGGTGGTTCCCGCCAAAGGGCCCGTGAAGAATATGATTCTGGTAAGCCACTACACCATCGGCGCCAATTATGAATGTCCGTCCGAGACCTTCCCGCTGGAGGCCATGCTGGCCATGAAAGGCTATGCCGTCGTCATTGCAGACTACATCGGCTTCGGCATAACGGCCAACCGCATCCACCCTTATATGCACACGGAAAGCACCGCCCGCAGCGTTGTAGATATGGGAGTGGCCGTGAAACCGTATCTCAAGCACATCGGCCGGGAACCGGAAAGCGAAGAAGTCATCCTGGTGGGATACTCCCAGGGAGGCGCCACCACCATGGCCGTGATGGATATGATCCAGGACGAGTATTCGAATTCCTTCCCTATCAAGCAGGTGTACGCCGGCGGAGGTCCCTACGACCTGGCCGCCACCTTTGACGTATCCATGGAACTGGGCCGCACCGGCATTCCCTGTGCCATCCCCATGATTGTCCAGGGCGTGAACGAGGGAGAAAAGCTGGGACTGGATATAGAACTCTTTTTCAAACCCCACCTGCTGCAGCACTACAACGAGTGGATCAATTCCAAGCAATACACAGTGAAGCAGATCAACCAGCTCATCGGCAGCAACGACCTCCGGAATATTATGACCGAAGCCGGTAGAGACCGCACCCAAGGGGAAACCGCCATCCTGTACAAGGCCCTGCTGAAGAACTCCACGCTCAATTTTATTCCTTACGCACCCATCTTCCTCTTCCACAGCCGGAACGACCAGACGGTCCCCTTTGTCAATGCCCTGAGTGCCGAGGCTTACTTCAAGGGCAATGACATCCGCTGCGACTTCGGGGACTATGGCCCCCATGGCATGGGCGCTGTCCGTTTCATCCTCACCGTTTACAAAGACCTGCCATGAGAAAAGTCCTGTCCCTCCTGGCATCGGCCATGCTGGTTCTGGCCGCTTGCACACCCAAGGATATCCTGGTCACAGACCCTGCAGCCATCAGCTTCCGGATAGACAAAGTGAAAAGCTCCAAGGTCTTCTTTACCGTGACCAGTGAGAACCCCAATGCCTACTACGCCTACTATGTAGCCAACCTGGATTTGGACAGCGTCCCTTTCGATAAGATGACAGACCTGGAACTGGCCCACTACAGCCTGGATATCATGAAAGAGAACTACAAGATCCGGAAAGAGAACAAAGGCATCAGCAGCTCCATTGCCGACATATCCTGCTTCAGAGGCAGCCGCAGCCTCAAGCAGGTCCTGCTTAGCATGGGCACACGCTATCGGCTTGTCGTTTTCCAAGTGAATCCCAAGACTTTCACCGTGCTGGGGGAAGTTAAGGGAGAGTCCTTCCAAACCCAGTTTGTAGATATAAAAGAGTTTCCGCTTGCCTTTTCGGTAAAAGGGAACACCCTTACCGTTACGCCTGAGGACAATGAAAGGACCTATTTCTGGGACTTTGACACGCAAATAAGGATTTACGACGACTACCTCAACCCGAAACTGTACTTCTACTTTCTGGTAGACATGTACGAAACCTACGGTTTTATGGGTAACGTGGTCGTGAAGGGGCCGCAGCAACTGGAAGTTCCCGTCAACAACCTGAAAGACGGAACAACCTTCGAGGCCATAGGCGCCGCCTACGACACCCGGAAAGAAGCCATCACCTCCGATTTCTGCTATTATAGTTTTATGTATAAGGACGGCGCCCTGCATCCTTTGGACGAATAAGCTCCTATGGCCATCAAAATCAATCTCCAGGCCTCCGAGGCCAACCTTTTCTGCTCCTCCAAATGGTGGGGAGACCCGGATTTGCCCTCCGATATGGAATATCCCACGGTGGAAGTGACGGACGAAGACGGCACCTACGACTATCCACTCACCTTCGTTTGCCAGATAGACTGCGAAGACATAGCCCCGCTGGACCCGGAAGGCCTTCTCCCCCACCAGGGCATGTTCTACGTCTTCGCCGGCCTGGACGAATACCTGGACCAGTTTGGGAGCCCCTTCCACAACGGCCCCGGTCCCTGGCCCAAAAAGATGGTGGCCGTCAAGTACACCAAGGCCATCAACTTCGAAACCTTCCGCAGCGCCATCCTGGTGGACGACGAGGACCAGTCCCTCACCCAGCCCGCCCTCAAGATGACTTTCGAGCCTTGTGAGGACGAGGCCGGCGGCACCTGCCTCCTGGGCAAGTCCCCCGAAGAGGGGCTGCCCTGTTTCCTGCAAATCGCCTCCGGCACCGCCGGCCTCCACTTCCCGGAGGGCGGCTCGCTCTCCTTCCTCTACGCCCCGGCCGATTTCGCCGCCGGCAAGTGGAAGCTGGTGAAGGGGTATTTGAAGTGATTCCCTCCGCTTTCGCCCCCGTCCCTGTTCATAGAAGGAAGGGAAGGTGCTCCCGGGAGTGCCTTCCCTTCTTTCCCCGTCGCAGGTCCGCAAAAAGTGCGGGGACCGGGGACAGCTTTCGCCGTTCTGTGCGCTCTGCCGTCGCAGGTCCCCGACAAAAATGCAGACCGGGGACGCTGAGGCCGATGACCGGGGACGTCAAAGGCTGGGGCTGGGGACGTCAAAGGCTGGGACCTGCGACGGAGTCCCCTCCCATTCCCGGATATCATCAAAAAAGCTGGCCTTCCGGTCAGCTTTTTCGTGGCTCGTCATTCGGCGGGGGAGAAATCTTCCTTGCCTACTCCGCAGACGGGGCAGACCCAGTCGGCAGGGATGTCTTCAAAGGCAGTTCCGGGAGCAATGCCGCTGTCGGGGTCTCCCGTGGCGGGGTCGTAAACGTACCCGCAGATGTTGCAAACGTATTTTTTCATATTGTTGGGGGATTACAGGCCGATGGTCTTGAAGAAGTCGTTTCCCTTGTCATCCACCAGGATGAAGGCAGGGAAGTCTTCCACCGTGATTTTCCAGATGGCTTCCATCCCGAGCTCCGGATATTCCACGCACTCGATGCTGCGGATGCTGCTCTGGGACAGGACGGCGGCCACGCCGCCGATGGTGCCCAGGTAGAAGCCGCCGTGCTTCTTGCAGGCATCCGTCACCACCTGGGAGCGGTTGCCCTTGGCAATCATCACCAGGGAAGCGCCATGGTCCTGGAACTCGTCCACATACGGGTCCATGCGGTTGGCCGTGGTGGGGCCCATGGAGCCGCAGGGATATCCTTCCGGGGTTTTGGCCGGGCCGGCATACAGGATGGGATGGTCCTTGAAGTACTGGGGCATGCCTTCGCCGGCATCCAGACGGGCCTTCAGCTTGGCGTGGGCGATGTCACGGGCCACGATGATGGTGCCCTTCAGGTTTACGCGGGTGCCCACGGTGTATTTGGTGAGTTCTGCACGCACGGCGTCAATGCCCTTGTCCAGGTCTATCTCAATGCCTTTGGGGCCCTCGCCGGGACGGCGGAGAGCTTCGGGGATGAGTTCGGAGGGATTGGTGTCCATCTTCTCAATCCAGACGCCGTCGGCATTGATCTTGGACTTGATGTTGCGGTCTGCGCTGCAGCTCACACCCATGCCGATGGGGCAGCTGGCACCGTGGCGGGGCAGGCGCACCACGCGGATGTCGTGGGCCAGGTATTTTCCGCCGAACTGGGCGCCCAGGCCAATCTTCTGAGCTTCCTTCAGAAGCTTTTCCTCCAGGTCGATGTCACGGAATGCCCGGCCGGTCTCGTCGCCGGTGGTGGGCAGGTTGTCATAGAACTTGATGCTGGCCAGCTTTACGGTGAGGAGGTTCTTTTCGGCCGATGTGCCGCCAATCACAAAGGCAATGTGATAGGGAGGGCAGGCTGCCGTACCCAGGGATTTCATCTTTTCCACTAAGAAGGGGATGAGGGTGCCTTCGTTCTGGATAGTGGCCTTGGTCATGGGATAAAAATACGTCTTGTTGGCGCTGCCGCCGCCCTTGGCTACCATGACAAAGCGGTACTCGCTGCCCTGCGTGGCCTCGATGTCAATCTGGGCGGGCAGGTTGCACTTGGTATTAACCTCATTGTACATGTCTAACGGAGCGTTCTGGCTGTAGCGGAGATTCTCCCGGGTGTACGTATTGAAAACGCCCAGGCTCAGGGCTTCTTCGTCCTCGAAGTCCGTCCATACGCGCTGTCCCTTCTCTCCGTGGATGATGGCGGTGCCGGTGTCCTGGCAGAACGGGAGCACGCCCTTGACGGAAGTTTCCGCATTGCGCAGGAACTGCAGGGCCACATACTTGTCGTTATCGGAGGCCTCGGGGTCCTTCAGGATGGCCGCCACCTGCTCGTTGTGGGCGCGGCGAAGCATGAACTGGCAGTCGTGGAAACTCTGCTGGGCCACCAGCGTAAGGGCCTCCGGAGACACTTCCAGGATGGTTTTATCCCCAAACTGTGAGGTCTTTACCAGTTTCTCGGAACCGGGAATCTTGTAGTATTCAGTGGTATCTTTACCCAGCTGAAACATAGGAGCGTATTTGAATTCTTGTGCCATTATTATGATATTTTACTGATGCAGCGATTCTCTTCAGGCAAAGATAATCAATCCCTCCAACCCCCGCAAATCTTTTGTGATGTTTACGGGAACAGGGAAACAGGGTTTCGATACGCAATCAGCCGGATGACAGGACACCTGCCTGTGCAATAATTTTTGAAATTTTAGTACCTTGTGTTGCAAAGTACCAAAAATAATTTATATCTTTGCATCGGAAAATATTTTTTATTGTTTAATATTACAAGTCCCTCCCCGAGGGGAGGGGTTTCGAGAAGGGGTAAGAAAAGAGGAGGGACTTGTGCGAAAAATTTTTCATGGAATGAAAAAAGTAGTAAGTGTTGCTTTGGGCGGGCGCAATTTCACCCTTGAGGAAGACGCCTACCAGCGCCTGGGAAGCTATCTGGACCACTTCAGGGCCAAACTCTCCGTTCCGGAAAGCCAGAAGGCAGAGGTAATGGAAGAAATTGAAGGCCGTCTGGCAGAGCTCTTCACCCGGGAGGTGGGGAACGGCAGCCGCGTGGTTTCCTTAGACATGGTGCAAAGGGCCGTTTCCACGCTGGGAATGCCGGACGGTTCCAGTGAAGAGGGCTTCACCGGCTTTGCGGCCGATGCGCCTCGGCAGCCCCGGAAACTGTATCGGGACACGGACGAAAAGAAGATTGCCGGCATCTGCTCCGGCCTGGCCCTGTACCTGGATGTGGACGTGACGCTGGTGCGTGTGCTCATGCTGGCCGCCCTCATCTTCGGCAGCGCCGGTTTCTGGGTCTATGTGATTCTGTGGATTGTGGTGCCGGTGGCGGATACGCCTGCCAAGAAATGCGAACTCCGGGGCCTGGCCCCCACAGCCGAGAACATGTCCCGTTTTTCCACCTATAGATAGTAAATTATGGAGAACAGTAACGAGAACGTACGCGCACAGATGCGCAAAGGTGTGCTGGAATACTGCATCCTGTGTATTCTGAGCCGCAAGGAAGCCTATGCCTCCAGTATTCTGGAAGAGCTCAAGGCGGCCAACATGCTGGTGGTTGAAGGAACGCTGTACCCGCTCCTGATCCGCCAGAAAAACCAGGGACTGCTCAGTTACCGCTGGGAGGAGTCCCCGCAGGGTCCGCCCCGCAAGTATTACGTGATAACCGAAAAGGGCCGTGCCCAGCTGGCCGAGATGGACGCCGCCTGGCAAGAAATGGTCCAGAGCATTGAAACCCTCAAAAACACATAAGCCATGACGCAGACAGAACAAGTGAGCATTGGAGGATACGCCTTCATCCTGGAAAAAGTGGCCGCAGAGGCCCTGGAGGCCTATCTCAAGGAACTGGAAGCCCATTACCTCCCCCAGCAGGGAGGCAAGGAAATCATGGAAGGAATTGAGGAAAGGGTGGCCGAACTCCTGCTGGACAAGTGCGGGAACGGAACCGTGGTTACGGAAGCCCATGTCCAGTCCGTCATCCAGGTTATCGGAAGGCCGGAGCGCATAGAGGCCGATGACCCCGAACCTCAGACGGCTGATGGGGAAAAAGCCCGCAAGAAACTCTACCGGGACCCGGTGAACAAGCGCCTGGGCGGTGTTTGCAGCGGCCTGGCCACTTACTTCAACATTGACGTGGCCTGGCTTCGCCTGGGCTTTGCCATCCTTGCCCTGGTGATCTTTTTCGCCGGAGTGGAACGGGGCGTCTGGGGCCTCTCCATCCCCTTTTTCTACTGCATCCTCTGGGTGGCCATGCCCGCCGCCCGCACGGCCCAGGACCGCTGGGCCATGAAGGGAGACAGCGGCACGGCCGATGAAATCCGCCGCAACGTGCAGGCCGGCATCCAGGAAATGGGAGACGCCGCCCGCGAAGTGGCCCATTCCGACTTTTTCAAGCAGTTCGGCCGAATCTTCCTGCTGGTCATCGGCATTGTCCTGCTCATTATAGGAACCTCGGGCCTGGCCTCCATATCGGTCCTCAGCATCAAGGGAACGCAGCTATTCGGCATTCCCTACACCCGCTTCATGGAGGAACTCTCGGAGCACGCCCCGGTCTTCATGGACTTGCTGGACACCACCTGGGTGGTGGTCCTGCTGGCCCTCGCCGTCATCCTCCCCTTCGTGGGCATCCTGTACGGCGGCATCCAGATGATTTTCGGCTTCAAGTCCCCTTCCTGGAAACCCGGGCTGGTCATCTTTGTCCTGTGGCTCATCATCCTGGTGGTCCTGGGCGTGCTGGGCTTCGCCGGACTCCTCTCCTCAGAAGGATTTTTCATCTAAGTAGTTGTTTGTTAAATATCTTCATGCACCCCCGGACGCTCAGTGGCCCGGGGGTGTTTTCTGATATATGCCTCCGTCGCCGGTCATCGGCCGCAGCGTCGCCGGTTCCAGCCCTTTCCGTTGCAGGTCATTCTGAGTTTTGCAGCGGCCTCTTTTATATGTACCTCCTGGCCCATCATTTTGGCCTTTCAGAACCTGCTGTGCAAAAAAAGCGGGCGCGGTGGGCCACATGAAATCCCACCTGGCCCAAGATGAGGGATTTTTGCGTATCTTTGCAGGGTATGTTCGTGGACACCCATACGCACTTTTACGACAAGTGGCTGCTGCCGGATGCGGAGGCGGCCATTCAGCGTGCTTTGGAAGCCGGTGTGGGCAGGATGATCCAGGCCGATGTGGACTCCCGCGAGCGCCCCGCCATGTGGGAAATCGGCCGGAGGCATCCCGGGGTCCTCTTCCAGATGCTGGGCCTGTATCCCGGCTCCGTAGCGGCCGACTGGCGGGAGGAACTGGACCTGGTTTTCTCCCTTGCAAAAAACCAACAGATCCGGAGCGATGCAACCCCGGGGGCCCGGGGAATCAGGCCCCCGGTGAGTGAAACGAATATTTCACCGATAGCAACGGTCGTCGCTATCGGCGAGATCGGCCTTGACTATCACGAAGGGTTGGACTATGTCCAGGAGCAGAAGGAGGTGCTGAGGCTGCAGCTGGAGCTGGCCGCTTCCCTGGACCTGCCGGTAAACATCCACCTGAGGGATGCATGGGAAGACTTTTTAGCCATTCTGGCCGATTGTAAACACCTGAACCTGAGAGGAAATCTCCACTGCTTCACTTCCAGCTACGAGATTTTTCAGAGGGCCGACAAGTACGGGGATTTCTCCGTGGGAATCGGCGGGGTGGTCACCTTCAAGAACGCCTCCATAGCCAGGACGCTGGAGCGCATTCCCATAGAGAAAATCCTGCTGGAAACCGACGCTCCCTACCTGGCCCCCGTTCCCTTCCGCGGCCAGCGCAACGAGAGCGCCTACCTCCCCTACGTGGCCGCCAAAGTGGCCGAAATCAAGGGAAAAAGCCTACAGGAAATAGAAAACATTACAACAAACAACGCCATTACACTCTTTAACATTTAATGGTTCATGAAATGAGCTCTTCTATACTGATTATCTACACCGGCGGCACTATCGGCATGAAGGAAGACCCTTCCGACGGCACCCTCAAACCCTTCGACTTCAGCCAGATCAAGGAGGAAGTCCCGGAACTGAACAAGTTTGCCGTCAAGCTGGATTCCTACACCTTCGACCCGCTCATCGACTCCTCCGACGTGGAGCCCTCGCTCTGGATTTCCCTGGCGCGGCTCATCCTGGAGCGCTATGAGGATTATGACGGATTTGTGGTCCTGCACGGGACGGACACCATGGCCTACAGCGCCTCCACGCTCAGTTTCATGCTGGAAGGCCTGGCCAAACCGGTGGTGTTCACCGGCAGCCAGCTGCCCATAGGAGTGCCGCGCACCGACGGGAAGGAGAACCTCATATCGGCCGTGGAAATTGCCGCCGCCAAAGACGAAAAAGGCCATGCCCGCGTGCCGGAAGTGTCCATTTTCTTCGACTCCAAGCTCCTGCGGGGCAACCGCTCCACCAAATACAGCGCCGAGGCCTTCAACGCCTTCGCCTCCCCCAACTGCCCACCCCTGGCCGAGGCCGGCATCAACATCCGCTACAACACGGATATCATCCGCAAACCCGTGTACTGGGATTCCCAGCTGCGCGTGCAGACCCGGCTGGACACCAGCGTGGCCATTTTGAAAGTGCATCCCGGCATCACTCCGCAGGTCATGCGCTCGGTGGTGAGCGACCCTCACACCCGCGCCGTAATCCTGGAAACCTACGGCAGCGGGAACGCTCCGTCCAAGGACTGGTTTATAGATATTCTAAGGGAAGCCTGCGACGGCGGCAAGGTGCTGCTGAATGTAACCCAGTGTAAATCCGGAACCGTGAACATGGATCTGTATGCCACCGGTTCCCGCCTCAAACACGCTGGAGTGCTCTCAGGGGGCGATATTACCACCGAAGCGGCCCTTGGAAAATTGTTTTGCCTCATGGGACGGACCCCGGACAACACCCGTGTCAAAACTCTTCTGGAAAAAGACCTGTGCGGTGAAATAAGCAAATAATCTTTGGAAAACCCGATTTTTCTTCCTAAATTGCACGACCAAAGGTAGAAGATAATTTTTACTAACTAAATTCAATTTATAACTAACAACACAAAAACGATTATGAAAAAGTTTTTCATGTTTTTGGCAGTCGCCGGTCTCATGACCTTCACTGCAAACATTGCTTCCGCTCAGGACGAGGGTGCCGCTCCCGCCGCTCAGCAGGTTGAAGAAGCCGAAGAGGTTGTGGACCTTTTCGCCGGTTCCGGTGAGGAAGTTCCCCTCCACCAGGCTCTCAAGACCAAATTCATCGAAGGTGGCGCCGGCTTCATGTCCCTGATCATCATCTGCCTGATCCTCGGTATGGCCCTTGCTATCGAGCGCATCCTTTATCTGGCCTTCTCCAAGACCAACACCACCAAGCTCCTCGAAAATGTAGAGGCTGCTCTTGCAAAGGGTGGCATCGAAGAAGCCAAGAAGGTTTGCCGTGAAACCCGTGGCCCCGTGGCCTCCATCTTCTACCAGGGTCTCCTCCGTGCAGACCAGGGTGTGGACGTAGTGGAAAAGACCATCGTTTCCTATGGCGGCGTTCAGATGAGCCTCATGGAGAACGGCCTCAGCTGGATTGGCCTGTTCATCTCCATCGCCCCGTCCCTCGGATTCCTCGGTACCGTTATCGGTATGATCCAGGCCTTCGACGCTATCCAGGCTGCCGGTGATATCTCCCCGAACGTTGTGGCTGGCGGTATGAAGGTCGCCCTCATCACCACCGTGGGTGGTCTTATCGTTGCTATGATCCTCCAGATCTTCTACAACTACATCATCGCCAAGATCGACGCTCTGTCCATCGATATGGAAGACTCTTCCATCCGCTTCGTGGACACCATGGTCAAATACAACAATAAATAATCAACCCCTTTAATTCCAGTATATAATGGAAAACCAGAAATACGCTAAAATATTCAAGATCGTCCTTTGGGCCTTGATGATTCTGAGCGTTGCGGTTCTGCTTTGGGGTATGTTTAAGGGATATCCGGCCACGGTGGCTGAAGACAACGGCACTGTGGACCCGCTCCTGTACTGGGCATACATCGTGCTGGGCATCGCTCTTGCGTCCGTGATTTGCCTGGGCCTGTACATTACGGCCACGACAAATCCCAAGGGACTTGTTAAGATCGGCATCGCCGTGGTTGCTGCCGCCGCTCTGTTCGGCATCTGCTACGTGCTGGCTTCCGGTAATCCCGCAGTGGGTTACTCCGGCGCCAAGCTTCCCACCGCTACCGAGCTCAAGATGACCGATACCATCCTCAACATGGCATACATCGTTGGTGCTGCAGCTATCCTGTCCATCATCTGCGGTGAAGTGCTGATGACCATCCGCAACAAAAAGTAAAGGTAACCATGGCAAGAAGAAAATTTGAAGCAATCGGTTCTACGGCTGACATTGCATTCCTGCTCCTGTGCTACTTCCTCATGACTACAACCATGGGAGAACAGTCAGGTCTGCAGCGCCGCCTTCCCCCTATCCCGGACACTGAACAAGTTAAGGACCAGAAGGTTAACCGCCGTAACATCATCATCGTCAGAATCAACTCTGCCGATAAGCTGTTTGCCGGTAGCGAAGCCATGGATATCACCCTCTTGAAAGACAAAATCAAAGAGTTCCTCACCAACCCCACCAACGACCCCAACCTCCCCGAAAAGGAACCCCTTGAGGTAGACGGAAAAACCTATATCAAGTCCAAGGGCGTTATCTCCCTGCAGAACGACCGTGGTACTTCTTATCAGGCTTATATCGCCGTCCAGAACGAATTGGTGAAGGCCGTGAACGAACTCCGAGACGATTTCTCCAGAGCCAACTTCGGCAAGAAGTTCTCCCGCCTCTCCGAGGAGGAGCAGGAACTTGTGAAACAGGTCATACCTCAGAACATTTCCGAGGCAGAGCCTAAGGATACCGGTAAAAAATAATAGGAGGTAAGAATTATGTCAAAATTTGGAAATTCCAATAATAAGAAGGAAGTCCCGCAGGCATCATCCAACTCCCTGTCCGATATCGTGTTCATGCTCCTGTTCTTCTTCATGGTAACCACCCAGATGCGTGAAACCGAGCAGAAAGTGAAAATCACCATGCCCGTTGCATCCGAGGTTGCCAAGTTGGAGCGCAAAGACTTGAGTGCCAACATCAATATCGGTAGCCCTACTCTCCAGTACCAGGCTAAATTCGGTACCGATGCCCGCATTCAGCTGAACGATTCTTTCAAGAGCGTAAATGACATCCGTGACTTCATCGCCGCCGAGCGTGACGCCATGTCCGAAGCAGAGCGTTCCCTCATGACCGTGAATCTGCGCGTGGACCAGGACGTCCGCATGGGTATTGTGTCCGATGTTAAGCAGGAGCTGCGTCGCTGCTCCGCCCTCAAGATTATGTACGCGGCCAGAAAGCCTGCGGAATAATTCAGAGCATCGCTTATTTGTTAAAAAAGCAGTCTGTTTCAGGCTGCTTTTTTTATTATCCAGAAGAAAAAAAATCCTTCCCATAAATCACACCACATCAAGGGAATACATGTAGGAAAGCAACACTAGGACCTCGCACAACTATCTTATAATCAACGTAATAAGGCGAGGATTTTTAAACGCCCTAATTCTTCATAATCCCCTGTCCGCTTCTTATTTTAGCAGGCATGGAAATTCACTATTACTCCCCCCATTATGAAAAGAATTAAGGCCAAACGACCTCTCGGAAGCGCAACCCTCCTCAAACTCCGCAACAAGCAGCGTGTCCTGATCCGCGAGGAAATCTTCCTGCTCTCCTGTTTCATGGAAGAATGGTACTGGCAGAACCAGGCCATGAAGGAAAATGAACAGTATAAAGACCCCGAATTCCGGATGAAACGGTGGACGAAAATCCGGCATCAGATCCTGGGCGGGCCAGGACATGGACACGGATACCTGCAGGAACTCATCAACGAAAGGATGGACAACCTCCTCGTCCGGCTCAAGAACGACATCCCCTATATTCCGGAAAAAGAGTATTACGCCTACACTTATTTCATCGCCGGTTTTGACAACCGGATGGTGGCATATCTGGTGGGGCTTCCTTCCGACAAGATGGCCTCCTCGGTCAAATCCCGGCTCAAGGACGAATTCCTTCGGCTTAATTCTCCCTTCAAGTTCGAGTATCTGGAGATCCTGCCCTACTTGCCCGCCCGGCAGTTGCCGAATTGGCAAAGAAATGCTATATTTGCATGATTGAAGCAAATACCCTATGGAAACTCTAAAAAGAACCAAAATCAAGGATCTCCTGGCCGCCAAGCCGGGTGCAGAGGTGCTCGCCAAAGGTTGGGTGCGCACCAAACGAGGCAACAAACAAGTCAAGTTCATCGCCCTCAACGACGGTTCTACCATCAATAATATCCAGATTGTAGCCAATGCCGAGCTCTTCGACGAAGAACTCTTCAAAAAGATTACCACCGGCGCCTCCCTTTGCGTAAGGGGCAAACTGGTGGAATCCATGGGCGGCGGCCAGGACGTTGAGATCCAGGCCACGGACATCCAGGTCATGGGAGAGTGTGACCCTATGCGCTTCCCTCTCCAGAAGAAGGACACCACCCTGGAGTATCTTCGCAGCGTAGCCCACATGCGCATGAGGACCAACACCTTCGGAGCCGTCCTGCGCATCCGCAACCAGATGGCCTATGCCATCCACACCTTCTTCAACCAGAAGGGCTTCGTGTATCTCCACACCCCCCTCATCACCGAAAGTGATGCCGAGGGCGCAGGAGACATGTTCCAGGTAACCACCCTGGACCTGAAAAACATCCCGTTAGACAAGAAGGGCAACGTGGACTTCAGCAAGGACTTCTTCGGCAAGAAGACCTCCCTCACCGTTTCCGGCCAGCTGGAAGGTGAACTGGGGGCCACCGCCGTGGGAGAAATCTACACCTTCGGCCCCACCTTCCGCGCAGAGAATTCCAACACGCCCCGCCACCTGGCAGAGTTCTGGATGATTGAGCCGGAAATGGCCTTCTACGACATCAACGACAACATGGAACTGGCCGAGGAATTTGTCAAATTCCTGGTTCAGTGGGCCCTAGACCACTGCTTGGAAGACCTCCAGTTCCTCAATGACAAATACGACGACGGCCTCATCGAGCGCATGAGAAGCGTCCTGGGCATCGCCTTCCAGAAAGTCACGTACACCGAGGCGGTGGAAATTCTGGAAAAGGCCATTGCCGATGGCGTCCAGTTCGAGTATCCCGTCCACTGGGGCACGGACTTCCAGAGCGAGCACGAGCGTTATCTGGTGGAAAAGCACTTCGGCAAGCCCGTCATCCTCATAGATTTCCCTAAGGATATCAAGGCCTTCTACATGAAGCAGAACGAAGATGGACGCACGGTTCGTGGCATGGACGTCCTCTTCCCCAAGATTGGAGAAATCATCGGCGGCTCCGAGCGTGAGGCATCCCTGGAGAAACTGGAAGCCCGCATCGAAGAGCTGGGCATGTCCCGCAAGAATCTGGAGTGGTACATAGACACCCGCCGTTACGGTTCCGTTCCGCACAGCGGATTCGGCCTGGGCTTCGAGCGCCTGCTCCTGTTCGTCACCGGCATGTCCAACATCCGTGACGTGATTCCGTTCCCGAGAACACCCAAAAACGCAGAGTTTTAACACCTTACCCTCCTTATCAATAAGTCCCTCCCCCGGGGGGAGGGGTTTCGGGAGGGGGTAACGTAGGATAAATACTGTGCGTGGGTCCGTGGAGAGGGAAAAAAGATGAATAAAGAGGTGAGTCCAATAATTTGATAAGTTTCGATTATGCTCGTAATAGGTATCGCCGGAGGGTCCGGTTCAGGTAAGACCACCGTGGTGAAAGCCATTGTGAACCAGCTTCAGGGACGTGTAGTAGTGATTCCCCAGGACTCTTACTACAAAGATTCCAGCCACGTCCCCGTAGAAGAAAGGAAGAACATCAACTTCGACCACCCGGACGCCATTGACTGGAAGCTCATGTGCCAGCAGGTGCGTGAGCTCAAAAGCGGCAAAACCATAGAGCAACCCGTCTATTCCTATATTACCTGCTCCCGTTCCACCACGGAAACCATTACGGTGGAGCCGGCCGATGTCATCATCGTGGAAGGCATCCTCATCTTCACCTGCAAGGAGCTGAGGGACCAGATGAACATCAAGATATTCGTGGATGCCGACGATGACGACCGCCTCATGCGCATCATCCTGAGGGACATTGCAGAACGCGGCCGCACCATCGAAACAGCTATAGAGCATTACTGCGACACCGTGAAGCCCATGCACCTGCAGTTCATCGAGCCGTCCAAACGCTACGCAGACGTCATCGTCCCCCAGGGCGGGCACAACAAGGTGGCCATTGACATCATCACCAATACGGTGGAGAAAGCACTGAGCCAGAAAAAGAAAGCCAAACGCAAGAAATGAAAAGACTGACCCCGGATCAGAAAGCAGGATTGTACATCACCGTGAGCGTCCATCTCGCGGTGATTATCGTATTGCTGCTCATCCGGATCGGCCAGGAAATCAAGCGGGAAAACAGCTTCCTTCTGGACTTCACCCAGCAGGAAGAGATGGAGCGCAAGCGGGAAGAAGCCCAGCTGCAGCAGCTCACCGCCGAACAGCTGGACAGGCTCATCTCGGCGGCGGAAGCCATCCCCATCCGCAATGTGGCCGTGGACCGCAGTTCCCTCAAGGACGACCGCGGAACCGATGCCGACCAATTGTACAAAGAGGCCGAGCGCTTGGCACAGGAGTTGAAGGAAGGACAGAGCCGACAGGTGGAAGACCCGGAAGCCTTTGCATCGGCCGAAGAGCCCGTAAAACCCCAGCCGGAGAAGAAGGTCCAGGACAAACCCTACAGCGGCCCTTCCGTCCTCTCCTGGAGCCTGGACGGCCGCAAGGCCAGCCACCTTCCCATCCCGGCCTACCGCTGCTACGGCGCCGGTGAAGTGGTGGTGATTATTGCCGTAAACAACCGCGGAGACGTGGTGAACGCCAAGGTGGACGAAAGCGTTTCCTCTTCCGACGGATGCCTGCGAAACTTCGCCATCCGCGCCGCCCGCCTGTCCAAATTCTCCTCTTCCGCCACGGCTCCGGCCCGGCAGATGGGAACCATAACTTACGCATTCATCGCCCAATGAAAAAGATAACGACTGTTCTTTTGACCCTTTTCATCGGCCTGCCCCTCTTTGCCCAGGGGCAAGTGGTTACGCGCAAGCATCGCCTGGCCGATTTTACCGATAAGATGACCCAGGTGGTCCTGAGCGGAGATCCCATCCTCAACGCCGCCCTGCAGAAGGAAATCCCGTACATCTGGACTTCCTCCACTTTTGAGTTCTGCTCGCTGGAGCAGTTCGAAAAAATCAAGACCCAGGACAAGTATTACTTCCTCATCCCGGCCGAAAGCATCTTCAAAGGCGAAGAGGAGCCCGGCATCCGCTTCCTCACCCTGGTCAAGGGCGGTCCGGAAGCCAAAGACGGGATAAGCGCCATGCACGAGGTGGTGAGCCTGCCCGTATCGGCCGCCATGGGCTCCGGAGACCGGGACCTGGTCTATCTGGGAGGCATCATCCAGGCCATTCAGGATTTCACCCTGGCCGCCATGGAGTCTGAAAAGGCCGCGTACAAGATGAGCGAGTGGTTCAACGGGCGTTTCAAAAAATCCATCAACGGCAAAAAAGTCTATATAGCCCGGGAGGACCTCTCTTCCGAGGTGGACGAAAATGCCCTGGCCAAGCTGGAGAACAACCTTTCGCTGCACCTGGTCCCTTCCACAGAGTCCGACTGGCAGTACGTGAACCAGAGCCCGGAGACGGTGGTGGGCTATGTAATCGCCCCCATTTTCCCCAGCGAGGGCTCGGTGTGCTACAAGCTTCTCTTTGAGGCCGATACCCACCGCCTCTGCTACTTGGAACGCCACAAAATCAACGAGAAAAGGAGCGAAGGCTTCCTGGCCTCCGAGTTGAAACCGCTGGGCAGATAGCATGATTACCGGAACCTCCCCCCAAGGGCTCAGATATGCCGTGCGCCGGAGCGGGCGCGCCGTGGCCTATTGCGCCTTAACCATAGGCGCCGGAACCCGCGACGAGGCTCCCTATCCTGTTGGCATTGCGCATTTTGTGGAACACAACCTGTTCCGCGGCACCCGCCGCAAGAGCGCGGCGGTCATTTCCAGCTACCTGGACCGCCTGGGAGGAGAACTCAACGCCTATACCACCAAGGAGGAGATTGTGCTGCACGCCACCGTCCTCAAGGAAGACCTCCCCAAAGCGGCGGGGCTCCTGTTTGAGCTGGCCACCGAGTCCACCTTCCCCGAGAAAGAGATTGAAACGGAAAGGGGCGTGGTCCTGGACGAGATTATCTCCTACAAGGACAATCCGGCCGAGGACGTGTACGACCGCTTCGAAACCCTCCTGTTTGAAGGTTCCCCCCTCTCCCGCCCCATCCTGGGCACCCAGGCTTCGGTGAAAAAGATATCGGCCGATATGCTCCGCAGCTTCGTGGCCCGGAAGTTTGTCCCGCAGAACATGGTGTTCACCGTGGTGGCCGATATTGCCGAGGAGCAGCTGGAAAAGCGGGTTTTAAAACTGATTGGCCATGTCTTTCCACAAAGTAGTAGATAAGCGGCACCACGAGGTGAACGCCGTCCTGGGCTGCCTGGCGCCTTCGCTGTACGAAACGCCGGACAGGCTGGTGTGCGCCATGCTGGCCAACATCCTGGGCGGACCGGCCTCCAATTCCCTCCTGAACGCGGAACTGCGGGAAAAACGCGGCTGGGTGTACGGAATAGAGTGTTCTTACACGCAATATGCCGATACGGGTGTCCTGGCCATCACCTTCGGCTGCGACAAGCCCAATCTGGACAACTGCCTCCAGGCCATCCACAAGGTGCTCAGGCGCCTTCGCGAGGTTCCGTTTACAGAACGGCAGGTGAAGGCCTTCCGCAAGCAGCTGCTGGGACAGCTGGCCATCAGCTCCGAGGCCGGAGAGGCCCAGTGCCTTTCCATGGGAAAGAGCATGCTGGCCTGGGGCGAGATTCTCTCCCCCGAGCAGACACGTGCCAAAATAGAGGCCATCAGCCCGGAAGACCTGCAAAAAATGGCCGAAAGGCTTTTTGCCCCGGAAAACCTTTCCTCTTTGATTTATCTATAAAGTCCCTCCCCCGAGGGGAGGGGTTTCGGGAGGGGGTAACGTGGAGGCAAATAAAACAGTCGCAAATTTTAATATAAAGTCCCTCCCCCGAGGGGAGGGGTTTCGGGAGGGGGTAACGTGGAGGCAAATAAAACAGTCGCAAATTTTAATTTGCGACTTCGCAAAGAAATTTGATGCGAACCAGGCGAATCTCCAGTTCCTCGTACTCGTCCTGCAGGGCGTCGAGGGCTTCCTGGAGAGAGTCTGACGTGGCCTTTTCCTTGAACCAGGTAAAGATTTCCTCCACCACGTCCGGGTCCAGCTCTTCTTCTATGTAATAATTGACATTGACACGTGTACCGCTGGAAACGATGGCTTCTATCTCTGTGAGAAGCTCGTGGATGTCCAGGCCCCGGGCGGCCGCGATGTCTTCCAGATCCAGTTTGCGGTCTATGGACTGGATAATGTACACCTTGTTGCTGGATTTGGGGCCCACGGATTTGACCACAAAATCGTCCGGGCGCTCTATCTCATTCTCTTCCACATACTTGGCAATGAGGTCCACGAAGGGTTTCCCAAACTTGAGGGCCTTGCCTTCCCCTACGCCCTGGCACTTTTCCGACATCTCCTTCAGGCTTAGGGGGTACATGATGGTCATGTCTTCCAGGGCCGGGTCCGAGAACACTACCCAGGGTTGCAGGCGTAGCTTGCGGGCCACGTCCCGGCGGAGGTCCTTGAGCATGGAGAGAAGGACAGGGTCTCCCCCTCCTCCCCCGCGTACGGCGGCGCCGTCGTCTTCCTCATCGTCCTCTCCCTCGGAGAAGGTGCGGTCTTCCACCATGAGTACCTCATGCGGATGCCGCAGGAACTCCTGCCCGGCTTCCGTGGCGAAGATGAGGCCGTAATTCTCTATGTCCTTGTCCAGAAAATGATAGATGAGTCCCTGGTGGATGACGGCAGCCCAGAAGCGGATGTCGTGGTCTTTTCCGGCGCCGAAAAGGGGCAGTTCGTCATGCTTGTAGGATTTGATGAGGGCCGTGGCAACACCTGAGAGGATGGAGGCCAGATGCTCCAGTTTGAAACGCTCCGGCAGGGACTGGATGAGCTCTATTACCAGGCAAAGCTGTTCCTGGCTGTCGAAGCGTTTCTTGGGATGGATGCAGTTGTCGCAAGCGCCGCAGTTGTCCTGCAGATAGTCTTCCCCGAAATAATTGAGGAGGAGCCGGCGGCGGCACTGGCTGGATTCGGCATAGGCCACCGTTTCGTTGAGCAGCTGCTTGCCAATCTCCTGTTCCGCGATGGGCTTTCCCTGCATGAACTTTTCCAGCTTCTGGATATCCTTGTAGCTGTAATAGGTGATGCATCGGCCTTCCTGGCCATCCCGGCCCGCACGTCCGGTTTCCTGGTAATAGCCCTCTATGCTCTTGGGAATGTCGTAATGGATGACGAAACGGACGTCCGGCTTGTCAATGCCCATGCCGAAGGCGATGGTGGCCACAATGACGTCTATTTCCTCCAGGAGGAACTTGTCCTGGTTATCGGCCCTGGTTTTGGCGTCCAGGCCGGCGTGGTAGGGCAGCACCTTGATGCCGTTGATGGCCAGCATCCGGGCCATTTCCTCCACCTTCTTACGGCTGAGGCAGTAAATAATACCCGACTTGCCGGGATTCTGCCGGATGAAGCGGATGATGTCTTTCTCCGGTTCCACCTTGTCCCTCACCTCATAATAAAGGTTGGGCCGATTGAAGGAGGACTTGAAGACACGGGCATCCTGGATGCGGAGGTTCTTGAGGATATCGCTCTGGACCTTGGGAGTGGCGGTGGCCGTCAGGGCTATGATGGGCGCCGGCTGAATTTCTTCCACGATGGAACGGATTTTCCGGTATTCCGGGCGGAAATCGTGCCCCCACTCGGAAATGCAGTGGGCCTCGTCCACGGCGTAGAAAGAGATTTTCACATCCCTCAGGAGGGCTATGTTCTCCTCCTTGGTAAGGGATTCGGGAGCCACGTACAGGAGCTTGGTAACGCCGCGCCGGAGGTCTTCCTGCACCTCGGAGAGCTGGATGCGGTTGAGCGAAGAATTGAGGAAATGCGCAATGCCGATATCCCCGGCCTCGAAGCCCCGGATGGCATCTACCTGATTCTTCATGAGGGCGATGAGCGGCGAGATAACGATGGCCGTTCCTTCCATGATGAGGGCAGGCAACTGGTAGCACAGGGACTTGCCGCCGCCGGTGGGCATGAGCACGAAAGCGTTGTTTCCCTCTACGAGATGGGTGATGATCTTTTCCTGATCACCTTTAAACGAATCGTAACCAAAGAAGGTCTTCAGTTTCTCATGCAATATGACAGAATCTGCGCGCATCCTTTGACAAGTTGTTCGCATCCGGGCTCTAATTTAACAAAATAAAGTCAATTATGCAAATAAAAGTATCCCCTGGCGGACCATTTCGGGAGCCCGGACGGTCAATTTATGATAATTCACAAAAAAATGCGTATATTTGCAGATTGAGCGCAAGAAAGCTCTATTAAAAGATTTTAATTATTAAACTTTAGTTATAATGAAACTCGCAAAACTCTTTGTCATGGCTTCCGCCGCTATGATGGTGGTGGCCTGCGGCTCTTCCCAGGTGGAAGGCTCCAAGGCAGTGCGTTCCCTCCTCCCCACCAAGGGCGAGATCGATACCACTTCCTATCTCCTCGGTGTCAACTTTGGTCTGGTTATGTCCCAGAACGGTTTCGGCGAACTGAACATGGCCCAGATTGAAAAGGGTATGAAGGACGCCATCAACGCCAAGGAAGGCCAGCCCATGGACTCCGCTTTCGTGAAGCAGTTCAAGATTGACCCCTCCGACATGAACGCCGTCATCAACTCCTTCCTGCAGAAGCGCACCGCTTACGAAGGTGCCCTGAACCAGGAGAAGGGTGACAAGTTCCGTCGCGAATTCGCCGTGAAGAACAATGCCGATTCCACCGCTTCCGGTATCGTTTACCTCATCCAGGATTCCGGCAGCAGCGTCCGCGCCACCGACGACCGCGACACCGTGAAGGTGAACTACCGCGGCACCCTCATCGACGGCAAGGAGTTCGACAAGAACGACGGTATCGAGTTCCCCCTGAACCGCGTCATCCGCGGCTGGACCGAGGGTATGAAGCTTGTAGGCGAAGGCGGCAAGATCACCCTCGTGATTCCCGCCAACCTCGCATACGGTGAGCGTGGTCCCCGTGAAATCGGCGCCAACTCCACCCTCATCTTCGACGTAGAACTCCTGGAGGTTCACCCTTACGTGGAGAAGGTTGCGGAAGAGCCCGCCAAGCCTGCCAAGAAGAAGTAATCATGGCACTGGAACTGGAAGGCACCATCCGCCAGAAAATGGGCGTACAGTCCGGGACCTCCACGCGGGGCCCGTGGGCCAAGCAGGAGTTCGTGGTAGATTTCTCCGACGGAAACTTCACCTCCCAGGCCTGCTTCACCGCATGGGGCCAGGACAAGGTGCAGGAACTGGACAAGTACCAGGTTGGAGACCGCGTAAAGGTTTCCTTCAACCTCAAGAGCCGTGAATTCAACGGCCGATGGTACAACGACCTCCAGATCTGGCGCATCGCCCCCGCCGGCGAAACCCAGCCTGCCGCACCCGCCTATGCGCAGCCCGCTTCACCGGCCCCTGCCGCGAATCAGGCTCCGGCCCCCACGCTGGATGACATGCCGGCAGATACGTCGGATGACGATATGCCGTTCTAGTACGGTTTTTGACCTAAAGGCGTCTCCGGGAAACCAACAGCGGTTTTCCGGAGATTTCTTTGTATATTTGTAGAGTCTGTTTTGAAATGATTGATATTTTTATTTATAGTTTATTTTTGTGGAAATTTTTCTCGAAAATTTTTGACCATAGGGGTTCCTATGGGTGAAAATTTTTGAGGAAAATTTACCAAAAAGAAACATAAAGAATTTATTGAATCATTTCAAAACAGACTCTAAGTTTTCTGACAAAATGACAGACATGGCATCTATGGGATATAACAACCGGTGGGTCCGCCTGTTCAAGGACCTGGTTTTTGCGGCATTTGGCTTCTTCCTCGTCTGGAGGGGCGGCTTCCTGGTAACCCTGCTGGGCATCTTCGCCCTGGTCTGGTACGGCCGCGACGCCTACTACCAGGCCAAAGTCCTCTGGCAGGGCAAACATTTCGAGCCCCGGGCCCAGGAGACATCGGCCCCCAAAACTTCGGCCGACGGGGGAAAAATCACCATTTCCACAGACGCCAAAGAGGTAGATTTCACTAAAGAGTAAAGGGCCTTGAATAAGTCCCTCCCCTGAGGGGAGGGGTTTCGGGAGGGGGTGACGTAGAAATAAATTTATTTATGATACCGAAAGAGACCGTTGACCAGATTCTGGACACCGCCCGCATTGAAGAGGTGGTGGGAGATTTCGTGACGCTGAGGCGCCGCGGCTCCAGCTATGTGGCCTGCTGTCCTTTCCACAACGAAAAAACCCCGTCTTTCCACGTAACCCCTTCCAAAGGCATCTTCAAGTGCTTCGGCTGCGGAAAGGCCGGCAGCGCCGTGGGCTTTGTGATGGAGTACGAGCACATGACCTACCCCGAAGCCCTCCGGTACCTGGCCCGCAAATACAACATAGAGGTAAAGGAAGAGGAGGAAACGGCCGAGCAGATTGCCGCCCGCCAGCGCAGCGAAAGCCTCATGGCCGTGAGCGAATTCGCCCGCCAGTACTTCTGCGACCAGCTCAAAGCCGGGGAAGGCCGGGCTGTGGGCTATCAATACTACCGCGCCCGCCACATCGAGGACACCACCCTGGAACAGTGGAGCCTGGGCTGGGCGCCTTCCGGAAAAACCTCCCTGGTGGATGCGGCCCGCGCCGCCGGTTACAAGGACGAATACCTGGTGGCGGCCGGCCTGGCCATCCAGCAGGAAGACGGCACGCTCACTGACAAGTTCCGCGAAAGGGTGATGTTCCCCATCCACTCACTCCGTAAGCGGACGTGTGATTGCTTTCAGCGGCCGCACCCTCAAGGCCGACAACCCGGCCAAATACGTGAACTCCCCGGAAACGGAAATCTATATCAAGAGCCGGAACCTCCTGGGCATCTATTTCGCCAAGGCCGAAATGGCCAGGCAGGACCGCTGCATCCTGGTGGAAGGCAATGTGGACGTGGTGATGATGCACCAGATGGGCATCACCAACGTAGTGGCCTCCTGCGGCACCTCCCTCACCGAAGAGCAGGTGCGCCTGATCAAGAAGTTCACGGAGAACGTCACCATCATGTATGACGGGGACAAGGCCGGCCTCCATGCCGCCATCCGCGCCATCAGCCTCATCCTGAAGGAAGGCATGAACCCCCGCGTGGTGTTCCTCCCGGACGGGGACGACCCGGACTCCTTCTCCCGGAAACACACCCGGGAAGAGATCCGGGACTTCATCCGGGACCACGAGCAGGACGGAATCCTTTTCAAAACGGAACTTCTGCTGAAAGACGCCGGGGAAGACCCCCTCAAGAAGGCCAACCTGATTAACGAGATGGCCGATACGGTAGCCGATATTCCCGACGCCATCAAGCGCCAGGTGTATGTGGACACCGTGGCCAAGCAGTTTGAAATAGAGAGCGACATCATCCAGGACCGCGTGCGAAAGACCCGGGAACAGAACCGCACCAAGGAGCAGCCCCGTCGGGAGACGCCCGTCCATCCGGAGGTACCCTCTTCTTCACCGGAGCCCGCAACGCGCCGTCTGCTGGCACAGGACCAGATTCTGAGGCCTTCGGAAGAGGAACTGCTGGGCTTTGTCCTGCGCTATGGGCGCTCTCCCCTGCAGTTTGAGACAGACTCGGAGTTTTACGACCCGGAAGGCTCCCAGACCGTGGCGGAATTCATAGACGCCGCCCTCGCTGCAGACAACATCCATTTTGCCAACCAGGCCCTCGAGGCCACGTACAACGCCTATTTCAACCTGTACGACCAGGGCATGGAGCAGGATGCCATTGTGCTGGCCCTCCTCAACGGAGAAGACCGCATGGTGGCCGAAGTAACCGCCAACCTCTCGTCGGAAAAGTACGAACTCACCGTCCACAACTTCTCCGACGCCCTCACCACCACGGATTCCTGGCTGGTAACCTACGTACCCCGCGCCATCCTGGTGTATCACGACAAACGCATATCGGCCCGGCAGGCCGACATCAAACGCAAGATAGGAGAGGCTTCCCCCGAAGAAGTCATGGACCTGATGGGCCGCCTCACCCGCCTCAACGAAATCAAAAAGACCATCAATATCAAACTCGGAAGACTGAAACAATGAGCTACACCAGAACCCTTGTGACCTGCGCGCTCCCTTATGCCAACGGTCCCGTCCATATCGGCCACCTGGCCGGCGCCTACATTCCCGGAGACATCTATGTCCGCTACCTGCGCATGCGCGGGGAGGATGTAGTGTTTGTGTGCGGCAGCGATGAGCACGGCGTGCCCATCACCATCAAGGCCCGCAAGGAGGGGGTTACCCCCCAGGATATCGTGGACCGCTACCACAAGGTGATGAAAGATGCCTTCACGGGCCTGGGAATCAATTTTGACATCTATTCCCGCACCTCATCGGCCGTACATGAGAAGAACGCCTCCGAGTTCTTCCGCAAACTGTACGACCAGGACAATTTCATAACCCAGGAGAGCGAGCAACTCTACGACGAGGAGGCCAGGATGTTCCTCACGGACCGCCTCATCGAGGGCACCTGCCCCAAATGCGGCAACCCCCACGCATACGGGGACCAGTGCGAGAAGTGCGGCAGCACCCTGAGCCCCGAAGAGCTCATAGACCCCAAGTCCAAGCTCTCCGGCTCCACGCCCGTGAAGAAGAAGACCAAGCACTGGTACCTGCCCCTGGACCGGTACGAGCCCTGGCTCCGGGACTGGATCCTGGAGCAGCACAAGGAATGGAAGACCAATGTGTACGGCCAGTGCAAGAGCTGGCTGGACGGCGGCCTGCAGCCCCGCGCCGTTACCAGAGACCTGGACTGGGGCGTGCCCGTTCCGGTAGAAGGGGCCGAGGGCAAGGTGCTCTACGTGTGGTTTGACGCCCCCATCGGCTACATCTCCAACACCCAGGAGCTGCTGCCCCAAAGCTGGGAGAAATGGTGGAAAGACCCCGAGACCCGCCTGGTACACTTTATCGGCAAGGACAATATCGTGTTCCACTGCATCGTGTTCCCGTCCATGCTCAAGGCCTACGGGGACTACATTCTCCCGGACAACGTGCCCTCCAACGAGTTCCTCAACCTGGAAGGGGATAAAATCTCCACTTCCCGCAACTGGGCCGTGTGGGTGCACGAATACGAAGAACAGTTCCCCGGCTGCGAAGACGTGCTGCGCTACGTGCTCACCGCCAACGCCCCGGAAACCAAGGACAACGACTTCACCTGGAAGGACTTCCAGAACCGCAACAACAGCGAACTGCTGGCCGTGTTCGGCAACTTCGTCAACCGCGCCGTGGTGCTCACGCACAAGTATTTCGGCGGCGCCGTTCCGGAAAACCGCAAGCCGGAAGCCATTGACGCCGAAACCTTAGAGGCACTGAGGCCCTGCAAGGAAGCCCTGGAGAGATACATGGAGACTTATCACTTCCGCGAGGCCCTGAAGGAAGCCATGAACATGGCCCGTATCGGCAACAAATATATCTCCGACATGGAGCCCTGGAAGGTGGCCAAGGAAGACATGGACCGTACGGCCAGCATCCTGTACACCTGCCTGCAAATTTGTGCAGACCTGGCCATCGCCTTCGAGCCCTTCACCCCGTTCAGCGCCCAGAAGCTGCGCAACATCCTCCGCGTGGGCATTGACGCCGGCTGCGACCACCGTGCCGGAGAAGGAACCCCCACCGTCAATTTCTACAAGCCGGGCGAAGGCAAGGCCGTGCATACAAGAGACTTCGGTGCATGCGTGCCTAAGGCCGACATCGTGCTGAATTGGGACATGCTGGGCCAGGCCGAACTCCTCCCCGCCGGCCATCGGCTGGGAGAAGCCGTACTGCTTTTCCGCAAGATTGAAGACGCGGAGGTGGAAGCCCAGATTGCCCGCCTGCAGGCCATCAAGGCCCAGCGGGAAGCGGCCGAAGCCGCCAAGGCCGCCGAAGAGGCCGCCGCCAGGGTAGAGCCCCAGAAGGCCGAGGTTACCTTTGACCAGTTTGGCGCCATGGACATCCGCACCGCCACGGTGCTGGCCGCCGAAAGGGTGCCCAAGACGGACAAGCTCCTGAAGCTCACCATCGACACGGGCATAGACCGGCGCACCATCGTGTCCGGCATTGCAGAGTACTACAGCCCCGAGGATATGCTGGGCAGGCAAATCTGCATCCTGGCCAACCTGGCTCCCCGCACCATCCGCGGCATCGAGAGCAAGGGCATGATTCTCATGGCCAAGCAGGGAGACGGAAAGATGCGCTTCATAACGCCTCAGGAAGCCGTTACCAACGGCGCCTGCATAGGATAAAGAAAGCCTCCCGGACGGGAGGCTTTCTGTTTATTCTGCCTTTATCCACTGGATAGCGGCATCCCGCCGCCACCAGGTGAGCTGGCGTTTGGCGTAGTGGCGGGTATTGGCCTGGATGTGGGCAATGGTGGTATCCATATCGTACTTGCCGTCAAAATATTCGAACATTTCCCGGTACCCCACCGTCTGCAGGGCGGGAAGGTCCCGGAACGGAAGCATCCTGCGGGCTTCTTCCTCCAGACCGTGGCTTATCATCTTGAGCACGCGGGCGTTGATGCGCTCATAAAGCTCCTCCCTGGGCCGTTCCAGGCCGATTTTCACTATCTCGAAATCCCTTTCCTTGAACCGGCGGGTTTTGAAGGAGGAGAAGGGCTGGCCGGTGTACATGCTCACCTCCAGGGCGCGGATAACCCTTTGCCCGTTGGAAAGGTCCAGTTCCTCATAACTCACGGGGTCCAGTTCCTTGAGCTGATTGGCCAGGGATTCCACACCTTCGTCCCTGAGGCATTCCATCAGGTGCTCCCTCAGCTGGAGGGGCACTTCCGGGAAATCGTCCAGGCCGTAGCAGAAGGCGTCTATATATAACATGGAGCCGCCGCACATCACCAGGGTTTCGTGTCCCTGGGCAAAAAGCTGGTTCACCAGGTTCAGGGCTTCGGCCTCATAGATGCCGGCCGTATAGTTGCGGGTAACGGGAACCGTCCTTACGAAATAATGCTTCACGGCGGCCAACTCCCTGCGGGAGGGGGCTGCCGTGCCTATCCTCAGTTCTTTGAAAATCTGGCGGGAATCGCAGGATATGACGGGAGACCCTGCCTCCAGGGCGCGCCGGATGGCATAGCCGGTTTTACCGACAGCGGTGGGACCCAGTATAATCTCAAGGCGCCGGGGCATGGGCTACTGCTCCTGATCGTCGTAGATTTCCTTTCCGTCCTCGTCTTCCTCTTCTTCCTCTTCATCCAGGTCTTCGTCATCGAAGTCTTCCTCTTCTCCGGGAAGGTGGCGCTGCGTGTCCGGGAGGTCTTCAAAGGCCACGTATCCGTTCTCGAACTCGATGGGGTTGGGGCCCTTGGTTTCTGCCAATACCGGGAAATCCGGCAGCACTTTTACGCCTTCGGCCTCCCCTTCCACCTGGATATTCACGCTCTTTTTGTTGGTGACGTCGTAGAAATAGACGAAACTGTCCGTTCCGGCCTTGATGGCCTTCTCCAGGGAAACCTGGTCCACGGTGCCGCTGCCCAGGTCGAAGAGGCCCCATCGGCCCACGACCGCGCCTTCGAAATCCAGGCCTTTGAACATGATGAGCTGGTCCTGGGGGAACTCCAGGTCCGACCTTAACTGTTTATGAAGGGTGTACAGCGTGGTGGCGCCGTTCACGTGATAGACTCTGAAAAAACCTTTTATACCCGAAAGGGTGACTCTTATCTTGAATACCATAATGAAAGCTTATGAATTCAAAGATACTGCTTTTTTCCGGTTCCGTTGCAAATTATCGTAAAAAACACTACTTTCGCGGGAATGGAATTGCAGGACCAATACCGGAGCATCGCAGCCCCTTCCGAAGGCCTTTTCAAGGACAACGGATCGCGCTTCATCGCCCTGGCCTACCCCGTGGAAACGGAGGAGGAAGTGAGGTCCATCGTGGCGGGCCTGAGGAAGGAATACCACGACGCCCGGCACCACTGTTACGCATACAGGCTGGGGTACAAGGGAGACCTCTGGCGCGCCAGCGACGACGGGGAACCATCCGGCAGCGCCGGCCGTCCTATCCTGGGGCAGATAGACTCCATAGGGCTGAGCGACATCCTGGTGGTGGTGGTGCGCTATTTCGGAGGCATCAAGCTGGGCATCCCCGGCCTCATAAGGGCGTACAAGACTTCCACGGCCGATGCCCTTTCATCGGCCCGGATAGTGGACAAGATTGCCTCCCGGCATTTCCGGCTGCAGTTTGAATACCTTTCCATGAATGCCGTGATGAAGGTGCTCAAGGACATGGACCTGCCCCAGAGGGCGCAAAACTTCGGGGAAAGCTGCTCCTTGGAAACCAGCGTAAGGCTGGCCTCGGTAGAAGATTTCATTCAGAGGATAGGAAATACTGCGAAATTGGAAGAAATATAGGTTTTTTAAATAAAAATTCATAACTTTCGAAACCAAACCTGTTGCAATTTAACAACCCAGTAACGTCATGTCTAAAAAAGTTCATGTCTTTAACGCCGGCCCCTGCCTTCTGCCGCAGGTGGCCATCGACAACGCCATTGCAGCCCTGAAGGATTTCAGCGGCACCGGTATCTCTGTCCTTTCCATCTCCCACCGCACCAAGGAATGGGACGCCGTCATGGATGAATGCCGCGCCCTGTGGAAGGAGCTCCTCCATATCCCGGACACCCACGAGGTGGTGTTCCTGAGCGGCGGCGCCTCCCTGCAGTTCCTCTATGTGGCCATGAATTACCTGGAGAAGAAAGCCGCCTACCTGGATACCGGCGTTTGGGCCCACAAAGCCCTTGTAGAGGCCCAGGGCATAGGCGAGGCATACGCCATCGCCTGCTCCAAGGACAAGAACTACAGCTATATCCCCAAGGGATTCGAAATTCCGGCCGATTTGGACTACCTCCACATCACCACCAACAACACCATTTACGGCACGGAGATCAAGACGGACATGGACTGCCCCTGCCCCCTCATTGCCGATATGTCCTCCGACATCATGTCCCGCCCCGTGGACGTGAGCAAATACACCCTCATCTATGGCGGCGCCCAGAAGAATGTGGGCCCTGCCGGTGTTATCTTCGCCATCATCCGCAAGGACGCCCTGGGCAAAGTCACCCGTCACCTTCCCACCATGCTGGACTACCGCACCCACATTGACAAGCTCTCCATGTTCAACACCCCTCCCGTGTTCAACATCTTCGTCATGAACGAGACCCTCAAGTGGCTCAAGAGCGTGGGCGGCGTAGAGGCCATCCAGAAAATCAACAGGAAGAAGGCCGATATGCTTTATGCCGAGATTGACCGCAACCCGCTGTTCGTGGGCACGGCCGCCAATGAAGACCGTTCCCTGATGAACGTGTGCTTTGTGATGGCACCCGGCTACGAAACCCTGCAGGACGAGTTCCTCTCCTTTGCCAAGGAGCAGGGCATGGCGGGCATCAAGGGACACCGCTCCGTGGGCGGCTTCCGCGCCTCCCTGTACAACGCCTGCACCGTAGAGGATGTCCAGGCCCTGGTAAATTGCATGCAAACCTTTGAAACCCTGAAAAAATAGATAAGCCCCCTGTAAGTCCCTCCCCCGAGGGGAGGGGTTTCGGGAGGGGGTAACGTTGAACATTTTATATTTCGTGAAATGAAGGTACTGCTTGCCACCCAGAAGCCCTTCGCCGCCAAGGCCGTCGAAGGAATCGTGTCCATCCTCACCCAGGCCGGGCACCAGGTTGAAAAACTGGAGAACTACGCCAGCCAGGAGGCCCTGGCAGCCAGCATAACAGACGCCGAAGCCCTCATCATCCGCTCCGACAAAGTGACGGAAGAGGTGATGGCCGCCGCCCCCAAGCTTAAGATAGTGGTACGCGCCGGCGCCGGTTACGACAATGTGGACCTCTCCGCCGCCACCGCCCGTGGCATCGTGGTCATGAACACCCCCGGCCAGAATTCCAACGCTGTGGCAGAACTGGCGCTGGGCCTGATGATTTTCATGGCCCGCACGCACTTCACCCCAGCCACCGGTTCCGAGCTCCAGGGCAAGCGCCTGGGCGTTCAGGCATACGGCAATGTGGGCCGCCTGGTGGGCCAGAAGGCCAAGGCCCTGGGCATGGAAATCTGCGCCCTGGACCCCTTCCTCACGGACGAACAGATTATCGCCGGAGGCGCCCAGCCCGTCCACTCCGTAGAAGAACTCTACGCCAACTCGGACTATCTTTCCATCCACATCCCCGCCCTTCCCGCCACCATCAAGAGCATCGGCTACGACCTCATCGCCAAGATGCCCAAGGGCGCCACGCTGGTAAACACTGCCCGCAAGGAAGTGATTGACGAAGAGGGCCTTCTCAAAGCCCTGGAAGAGCGTACAGACCTTAAATACGTGGCCGATGTAATGCCGGACAACTACGACAAGCTCACCAAGCACTTCGGCACCCGCGTATTTGCCACGCCCAAGAAGATGGGCGCCCAGACGGCCGAAGCCAACGTGAACGCCGGCCTGGCCGCCGCCCGACAGATAGTGGACTTCTTCGCCACCGGCAATACCAAGTTCCAAGTAAACAAGTAGGCCATGGTAAGAGTGAAACCCTTTGCGGCCATCAGGCCGCCCAAGAATCTGGTGACGGAAGTGGCGGCTCCGCCGTACGATGTCCTGAATTCGGCCGAAGCCAAAGCCATGGCCGGAGAAAAGAGCCTCCTGCACATCACCAAGCCCGAAATTGACTTCGACCCCATTGCCGGGGAGCACGAGCAGCGCACCTATGACAAGGCCGTGGAGAACTTCCGGCTGTGGCAGAAAAACGGCTGGCTGGTACGGGAAGACAAGGAAAAGTACTATGTGTATGCCCAGACCATGGGAGAGCGTACCCAGTACGGCATAGTCCTCTGCGCCCATACGGACGACTACGCCAACGGCATCATCAAGAAGCACGAACTCACCCGCAAGGACAAGGAAGACGACCGCATGGTGCATGTGCGCATCCAGAATGCCAACATAGAGCCGGTTTTCTTCGCCTTCAAGGACCACGCGGAGCTGGGAGAAATCATAGCCCAAACCGCCGCCGGCAATCCGGAGTACAAGTTTGTGGACGAAAACCAGTTCACCCATACGTTCTGGGTCATTGAAGACGATGCCGTCAACGCCCGCATCACGGAAATATTCACCAAGGACATAGACGCCTTCTATGTGGCCGACGGTCACCACCGCACGGCCGCCGCCGCCCGCGTGGGTGCGGAAAAGAAGGCCCGGAACCCCCACCACACCGGCAGCGAGGAATACAACTTCTTCATGGCCGTATGCTTCCCTCAGAGCCAGCTGGCCATCATAGACTACAACCGCGTGGTGAAGGACCTCAACGGCCTTTCCACCAAGGACTTCTTCAAGGCCCTGGAAGAGGATTTCGTCATCGAATGCAAGTGCGACTGCACCCAGGACGGAGGCAAGTGCGAGTGCGAATATCCCTGCCACTGCAAGTGCAGCCAAATCTACCACCCCTGTGGCCTGCACAACTTCTCCATGTACATCGAAGGCGTATGGTACAGCCTCACCGCCAAGCCCGGCCGCTACAACGACAACGACCCTATCGGCGTACTGGATGTAACCATCCTTTCCAACCTGGTACTGGACAAAATCCTGGGAATCAAAGACCTGCGCACCTCCAACCGCATTGATTTCGTGGGAGGTATCCGTGGCCTCGGGGAGCTTTCCCGCCGCGTGGATTCCGGAGAGATGAAGGTGGCTTTCGCCCTCTATCCGGTGTCCATGCAGCAACTGATGGACATTGCCGACACCGGCAACATCATGCCGCCCAAGACCTCCTGGTTCGAACCCAAGCTCCGAAGCGGCCTGGCCATTCACAGCCTGGTTTAGAGCCACTTACGCAAAAGGGGGTGCACCTTCAGGTGCACCCCCTTTTGCGTAAATAAGTGACTATCAGCACCTATCAGGCAGCCTTCTAATACCGGTTCAGGGGGCGACCGGCCGTCATCATGTGCACCTTGCGCTTCACCTCTTCCAGCACCTGCTTGTGGGTAACCAGTTCGGCTGCCTGGGCTTCGGTGGGTTCCTTGGCGGTGAGGGCATCGAAGTGCTCGTTGGCCGATGAGAGCACAGCGTCTATCAGCTCCACGATGGCCAGCATGTCCTTTTCCTCAAAGCCACGGGAAGTGATGGCGGGCGTTCCCACGCGGAGACCGCTGGTGGCGAAGGGGCTGCGGCTGTCGAAGGGCACCATATTCTTGTTCACGGTGATATCGGCCCTTACCAGTTCCTTCTCTGCCACGCGGCCGGTGAGGGCCGGGAACTTGGTGCGAAGGTCTATGAGCATGAGGTGGTTGTCAGTGCCTCCGGAGATAATCTTGTAATTCTTGTCCGTGAAAGCCTGGCACATGGCGGCAGCGTTGGCCACCACCTGCTTCTGGTATTCCCCATATTCGGGCTGGGAGGCCTCGAAGAAGGCCACGGCCTTGGCGGCAATCACATGCTCCAGCGGACCGCCCTGGATGCCGGGGAATACGCTGGAATTGAGGATGGCGCTCATCATCTTTACCTCCCCCTTGGGAGTGGTGAGGCCCCAGGGATTGGGGAAGTCCTTGCCCATGAGAATGATACCGCCCCGGGGACCGCGGAGGGTCTTGTGGGTGGTGGAAGTGACGATGTGGGCATATTTGACAGGGTTCTTCAGCAGACCGGCGGCGATGAGGCCGGCGGTGTGGGCCATATCAATCCAGAGGATGGCACCCACCTTGTCTGCAATGGCGCGCATACGCTCATAGTCCCACTCGCGGGAATAGGCCGATGCTCCTCCGATGATGAGCTTGGGCTTGCACTCAAGGGCCTTGCGCTCCATCTCGTCGTAATCTACCCGGCCGGTTTCGGGATCAAGGCCGTATGCCACGGGGTGGTACAGCAGGCCGCTGGCATTGACGGGGGAACCGTGGGTGAGGTGACCGCCCATGGACAGGTCCAGTCCCATGAAGGTGTCTCCGGGCTTGAGGATGGCCATGGTCACGGCCATGTTGGCCTGGGCGCCGGAGTGCGGCTGCACATTGGCATATTCTGCATCGAAGAGGGCGCAGAGACGGTCTATGGCCAGCTGTTCAATCTGGTCCACCACCTCGCAACCGCCGTAATAGCGCTTGCCGGGATAGCCTTCCGCATACTTGTTGGTGCAAACGGAACCCATGGCTGCGAGAACCTGGTCCGACACATAGTTTTCGGAAGCAATCAGTTCCAAACCGGAAGACTGGCGTTCCTGCTCCTTCTTAATAAGGTCAAAGATCTGTAAATCCTGCTTCATATAGTTTTTCGTATCTCTTCAAGGCTGCAAATATACTCTATTTTGACGGAAAAGCCTTACCTTTGCCCGGAAAAAGGTGTCACGATTTTTAGAGTCTGTTTTGAAATGATTGATATTTTTATTTATAGTTTATTTTTGTGGAAATTTTTCTTGAAAATTTTTGGCCATAGGGGTTCCTATGGGTG
>CAJOLS010000012.1 GCA_905235535.1 uncultured Bacteroidales bacterium | reverse complement strand
TTCACCCATAGGAACCCCTATGGCTAAAAATTTTCAAGAAAAATTTCCACAAAAATAAACTATAAATAAAAATATCAATCATTTCAAAACAGACTCTAATTTCACATGAAAGGAACATTCCGTATCCAACGCCTGGTGCTTTTTTTTGTGGTAGCGGGCGTTGTTTCATGCCAGAAGAAGGAAAATCCGCTGCCTTTCCCCATTGAAGGGACGGGAAGCACGGAACTTTCTGCCTTCTACATTCCCGCGGGCCAGGGAAACCTCATGGAAGACTTTCCCTGCCCGATAACCGACGGCGAAGTCAACGTTTTCTGTCCGCTGATAGACGACATTTCGTCTCTGGTGGTCTGTTTTGACGGTGACTTTGCGGAAGTCACCGTCAACGGCGTTCCGCAACGCTCGGGAAAGAGCTCCCAGAACTTCAACAATCCGGTAGTGTACACGGTGTCGGACTATGAGGGGAACACGAAGGACATCACCGTCCGGATCAAAGGCGCCAACGGAATTCCCCGTCTGGATGTATTTACTGAAAACCAGGCTCCCGTGCTAAGCAAGACGGATTACGTCCCTTGCACCGTCCGCCTCAGCAACGACCCGGTCCACGGCCTGATGGAGGCCCCGGGGAAAATACGCGGACGCGGCAACGCCACCTGGTTCGGCGACTATCCTAAAAAGCCCTACAAGATCAAGTTCGATGAAAAGCAGGCCCTCTTTGGATTCGACGGGAACCGCGACTGGGCCGTGCTGGCGGAATACACGGACCGGACCCTCCTGCGCGTCGCGTATCTGAGGGAACTGGAAAAAAGGGTGGGAGTCCCCTATCCACTGGAATACCGCCACGTGGACTTTTACCTGAACAGCGAATACCTGGGCACCTACATTGTCTCGGAAACCGTAGAACGGGCAAAGTCGCGGGTGAACATCGGGGAAGACGGATTCATCTTCGAATGTGACTGGTATTATTCCGATGAGCCCCTCTGGTTCACCACCAACACCAAACACTACAACTTCACCTTCCAATATCCCGAGGCGTCCGACGGGAAAATCGTCCGCGGCGATGCCAACTATGAGTTCATCCGCAGGAAAATGAACGATTTTGAGGCGGCACTGTACGGAAGCAATTTCAAGGACGAGAACCTGGGCTACCGGAAATTCATCGACATGGAATCCTTCGCTAAATGGTATGTGGTGCACGAACTGCTCCGGATTCAAGACCCCAACCTGTATTTCACCCTCCCCTCCCGCGACGGGAAACTCCAGATGGCTCCGGACTGGGATCCGGAATGGTCGCTGGGGAATGCCATCCTGGCCCAGAACGGAGAAAACAACTATTGGGAGGGACGGGGCCATACCCCTGCGCCGGACGCCCCCTACTGGGACCGAGGCGGGAACTGCCGTTACTATTCCCGGATGATACAAGACCCGGCCTTCGTGAACGCAGTCCGGGCAGAGTGGGCCAAACTGAAGCCACAGCTCCCCGATTTCCAGCAGGAAATGAGAGATATCGCCCAAACGCTCATCTATACGCAGGAAGACAACTTTACACGATGGAAGGTACTGGGCAAATACGAAAGCGTCATCCTGGTCGCTTTCGACACCTGGAGCCAGGAAGTTCTCTACGCGGAGGATTTCCTCGCCAAACGCATAACCTGGTTCGATTCTTATCTATCATCATTATGAAGAAATATGCATTTTTGACAGCGTGCACGCTCTTAGTATGCACGCTCTCCTCCTGGACCCCCGTCGGGAACAAAATCAAAACCCCCTGGGCCCATCAGGTGAACCCGTCCGCACCCCACAGCGAAAACCCGCGTCCGCAGTTGGTAAGAGGCGACTGGAAAAGCCTCAACGGACTCTGGGACTTTGCTATCACATCGGTCTCCACACCAGCCCCCGCAAATTATGACCGGCAGATTCTGGTTCCCTTTGCACCGGAATCGTCCCTTTCCGGAGTCGGGGAAAAAGTGGGAAAAGACCAGGTCATCTGGTACCAGACCACTTTTGACGTCCCTTCCGGGTGGCGGAAAGAACGCACGCTGCTCCATTTCGAGGCAGTTGACTGGAGCACGGAAGTCTATGTAAACGGCAAGCTGGTCCTTACGCACACGGGCGGATATACTCCTTTCAGCGCCGATATCACCCCTTTCCTCAAAAGTGGCAGGAAACAGACCCTGACGGTGAAAGCGTACGACCCCTGTGACGAAGCTCAGAGAATCCCGCGCGGAAAGCAGGTGTCCCAGCCGCAAACCATCTGGTACACCAGTGTCAGCGGCATCTGGCAGAGTGTCTGGATTGAAAAGGCCCCCGCAGTCCGCATCGACAATTATGTGGCGACGGCGGATATCGACAAAGGCATCCTGACGGTGGATGTAGAGGCGACCCAAGGGGCATCCCGCGTGAAAGTTGCCCTGCTGGAAGGTTGTGAAGGCTATGATTCGGAACAAATCCCCGCAAATCCCACCGTCCTGGCCGAACAGGAAGTCCCGGCCGGAATGCCCGCCATCCTGGAATGGGGCCATCCTGCATTGTGGAGCCCGGACCATCCGTATCTGTACGGTCTGCGGATCTCCGTCACCGACGCCAAGGGAAAGACAGCCGATACGGTGTACGGTTATGCCTCGTTCCGGAAGAGTTCCCTTGTGGAATCGACCGACCGGCACATTGTACTGGGGCTGAACAACCAGCCGCTTTTCCAGTTCGGGCCCCTGGACCAGGGCTGGTGGCCGGACGGTCTGTATACGGCACCCACCGACGAGGCGCTCCGCTACGACCTCGAAATCACTAAGTCTCTCGGATTCAACATGATCAGAAAGCACATCAAAGTGGAGCCTGCACGATGGTACTGGTACTGCGACCGGATGGGCATTCTGGTGTGGCAGGATATGCCTTCCCCCGACGACAGTCGCACCGGAAGATGGGATACCTACGACTTCGGGGCTGGACAGGATTCCCAACTCACCGACTGGGAGAAAGAAAACTATTACAAGGAATGGGCGGAAATCATCCGGTCCCGGAAAGGATTTGGCTGCATTGTGGTCTGGATTCCGTTCAATGAAGCCTGGGGGCAGTTCGACACGGAAAAGGTGGTCGCCTTCACACGGGAGCAAGACCCCACCCGGCTCATCAATCCGGCCTCGGGCGGTAATTTCTCCGATCCTCCCTGCGGAGACATCCTGGACTGCCACCATTATCCCAACCCGCAGCAGTTCCTCTGGTCGCCGACAGGAGCCAGTGTCGTAGGGGAATTCGGAGGAATCGGTCTTCCCATAGCCGACCATCTCTGGCAGGATGACAACATCTGGGGTTATATCCAGTTCGTGGATCCGGATGCCGTGACGCGCTCGTACATCCGCTATGCAAAACAATTGGAGGATCTGGCCAGAAGGGGCTGCTCCGGCGGCGTCTATACGCAGACGAGCGATGTGGAAATAGAAATCAACGGCCTTATGACCTACGACCGGAAAATCCTCAAAGTGGACCCGGAGCGTATCCGTGAAGCCAACCGGAAAGTAATTGAGGCCCTCCGTTAGGAGAGCCTCAATTATTTACATTCCGATTCCTATCAAATTACTCACCCACGTGGAAAGCGACGCGGAGGTCTTCGATTTCTTCGTCCGTGATGGGGTTGAGCTTGCCCACGGGGGCGGCCATTACCAGGGAACGGGCGCTGAAATCGGCCACTTCCAGCTTGTCGAAGGTGTTGATGAGTTTGTCTCCCGTCACCACGATGGAGTCGTTGGCCAGGAAGGCGCAGGGAAATTTCTTGAAGCCTTCGGCCATTTCTTCCACGTTAAAGTACTGGGTTCCAAAAGGATACTGCGGAATATCCTGCAGGAAAATCCAGCTCTCGGGGATGGTGCGCACATCGAACTTCACGCCCGTAGTGGCATAACCCATCAGATAGGGCGTCTGCGTGAGGATGATGCTGTTGATCTTGGGGTTGCGGCGGTAAATCTCATAGTGGAGCGCCGTGGAACGGCTGGCATGCTTGCCGGCTTCCACCATACCGCCCCGCACCTGGACAATGTCGTTGGGTTCCAGTTCCCAGCGCTGCTTGTCGGAAGGGGTAATCAGGAAATCGTCCCCTCTCCAGCGCACGGAGGCCGTTCCGTAGGAGGAACACATCAGCCCCTGGGAGCAGGCGCGGTGGACCATCTCGCAGATTTCCGTCCGGATGGCGCGCTCGTCGGACGGATGCTCCACGTTCATGAAATGCTGAAAATCTACATGCACAGCCTTCTCATGCTTGAGAATCTGGTCTTCCGTCAGATAGACGGGCTGGCCCAAAGTCTTGGCATTGAGGATGGTACGGGCGCACAGCTCCAGGGTTTCCAGGCGCTGGTAGGCATCGGCAATATCCTCTCCCATCAGCACCACGCCGTGGTTTTCCATGATCACCGCCTTGTACTCCGGGTTCTTCTCAAACTCCGCAGCAATCTTTTCTCCCAGCAGTTCGCTGCCCGGCAGGGCATAGGGGGCAAAGCCTATGGGGCCGCACACATATTTGGCCTGCGGGATGATGGTGGTGTCCGGCACCTGGTGCACGATGGAGAAGGTCACCAGTCCCGGGGGATGGGCGTGGATGACGCTGCGAAGATGCGGCCGCTTCTTGTAAAGGGCCTTGTGGAAGGGATATTCCGAAGAGGGCCGATGGGGACCTACGATGGTGCCGTCGGCCTTTACGCACATGATATCCGCAGGCGTAAGGGAGCCCTTGTCAATGCCGGAGGGGGTAATCCACATATCCCCGTTGTCGTCCATGATGGACAGGTTGCCGCCGGAGGTGGTGGTCATCTTGCGGCGGTAGATACGGCCGATGATAAGGGCAATCTGCTCGGCCGGATGCATCAAATGGGTGTCTATCTTTTTCATAGTTCGTCTGAATGTGCCAGCAGGTATTCTTCGGCCTCTACGCTCCAAAGGCCATTGTGTGCCTTGCAGATGGCGTCCAGCCTGTCATAGACGGGCTTTCCTGCCTTTCCGAAATCGGCAATGGCCGTAAGGGGCATCTCTATATGCGTGTAAATGAGCTTCTTACCGCCAGGGATATTGGGCAGGTTCAGGGTGGTTTCCATCACGGCATTAAGGCCGCCGATGTGGGTGACCAGGCCGGCCGGGTCCATTCCCTTGCCCATATAGTGCAGGGCTTCCTTCATGTCGTCGGTGTTGCCGCCGGAAGTTCCCACCACATGGGTGTTGTTGTAATGGACGTTGTAGAAGTTGAACGGAGCCTTGAACGGGGCCTTGGAGGGGCCTGCAAAGAAGTTGAGGCAGCCGTCAAAGGCCAGGATGTCGTCGGCCTGCTCCACCACGGGAGCCACCGGGGCAAAGCAGAAGACATCATCATAGCCGGTGCCGCCGGAGAAGCCCTTCAGCAGTTCCACGGGGTTCTCCACGCCCGTATTCACGTAATGCAACTCTATGCCGCGGCTTCTGGCAAACTCTACGGTATAGAGGCTGGCGGCGCGGTCCAGGCGCTCCTGGTTGATGTCCGTCACCACCAGAACGCCGGGCTTGCGGTCTTCGCGGTGCAGCACATAGTTGATGGCGGCAAGGCCCATCGGCCCCACAGAGGCCAGCAGCGCCATTTTCCCTCCGTCCTTGATTTCCATGGTGTGGACATACTTGCCGGGCGTACCGTGGTAATTGGCGTGCATGGCCCCAATCACGCAGGAAAGCGGCTCGCTCAGGGAAGCGGGATAGAAGCCCTCCCCCTTGAAGGGCAAAAGGCAGCCGTTTTCCATCACTTCCTTGGGAATGACCACATAAGTAGCGTCTCCCCCTATATACTGATAGGAATAACCGGGGGCGCTGTAAATGCCCACAGGCCCGCGAGGGTCGTTCATGGCGGGCTGGATGGAGAATTTGTCACCGGGTTGGAAGGCCGATGCCCACTTGGCGCCCACCTCGACGATTTCCCCGGCAAACTCATGGCCGATGATGACGGGATGCTCCGCCACATCATCGGGAACCCGCTTGTGGTCCGTTCCCTGGTGCGCTGCCTTGTAAGAGGACATACAGATGCTGTCGCTCACCACCCTGGCCAGGATTTCATCGTCCTTGATGGCCGGAAGTTCAAACTCCTCCAGGCGGAGGTCGTCTTTTCCGTAAAGTCTAACTGCTTTTGTTTTCATATTACGCTAACATTACTTGTCCACCAGTTACCGGGATGGCCTGGCCGGTTTCTCCGGTCTGTTCTATGGCGTAGAGGATGGCCTTGGTCACATCCACGGGGTTGCAACCCTTGCGCATGGGAACCTGGGCCAGGTAGTAATCCTTCACGTCCTGCACCGTCTTGGCGCCGGGCACCTTTCCGGCGGCCAGGTACTGGACAAAGAGGCCGTTCTCGGGATTGCTCCAGAGGGGACCGTCATAGAAGTTACCCGGGCAAATGCTGTTCACCTTCACGCGGAAAGGAGCCAGTTCAAGGGCGAAGGACTGCGTGAGGCCGATGCCTCCGAACTTGCCGCCCGCATAGGCGAAATTGGCTTTGGAACCGCGAAGGCCGCTCTTGGAGTTCACCTGAACGATATCGGCAAAATACTCCGGGTCCTTCTCCGTCTCTATCTTCATGATGTGGCTGGCCACCTTGGCGCAGAAGAAATATGCCTTGTAATTGATGTTGGTCACAAACTCGAAGTTCTCCGGAGTCATGGCCTCCAGGCCGCCCGCCCGCAGCACGCCGGCGTTGGAGACAAACACGTCCAGTGCGCCGAAGGCGCAAACGGTCTGCTTCATCAGGTTGTGGAGGCTGTCCATGTCGGCCACATTCGTCTTTACGAAGATGGCCCTGTTGTTCCTGGCCATTTCATTGAAGGAAGCCGCCGTAGCGGCGCCCACCGCCTCATTGAGGTCTGCCACCACTATGTTGGCGCCCTGGCCCATGAGTTCGCGGGCAATGCCTTCGCCGAAGCCCTGGGCCGCGCCCGTGACCACGATGGTTTTGCCCTCCACGCGGCCGCCGGCAGCGGTATTGGCCACCTTCCGGCGGTAATTCTCCACTTCCCAGGTATCTATGAACTGAATCCAGGAAGGCTCCATGCCGTGGCTGCCTCCGAAGGACTGGGCATACCAGGCCACCTTCATGGCGTCCAAGAAAACTTCGGTAACAATACCGGCATTCCTGGCATTGTCTCCTACGGCCACCAGGCCGATTCCCCTCACCAGCAGCACCTTGGGCGTATGGCCGCGGTGGGCCACATACTCCTCGATGGCGGCTTCGGCCTCCGCCACATCGGCATTCAGCACCAGATACTCGCTCTTGCAATAGACGATGATATCCGGCGTAAAGGGCGTTGAAACGGCACCAGGAGCCTCCAGGATGCCATCTACCAGGGCATTTTTGGTTATCTGCAGGGTCTTGAGCCCACGGCCTCCGCGGGAGAGGATTTGCCGGACGGCGGGAATGAATTCCGTCACGCAGTCGTCCACCTCGGAAGGGCCTTCGGGCAAGGGCTTCACGCGGCCTTCAAGATTACCCATGATACCGCTGTAGATGCGGTCAATTTCTTCGGGCGAACCGGCCCCCACAAACACGCCGTGGTTCTGCAGGAAAATCACCTGCGGCTGGCGGCCCTTTTCGGCCTTCCAGGCTTTCAGGCGGTCGTACACTTTCTTGAACAGGGTGTAGCCGGGGTCTGTATATTCAATGTACAGGGCGTCCGGGAACAGCTCGTCGCAGATGTTGGCGGCATTCACGGAACACATGAGGCCGTTCACCAGCGTGGGATGCAGGTGCACCACATAGGCCCATTCCAGGCAGTCGTGCAGGCTGGTTTCCACCGAAGGACGGCGGTCCCTGGTAAGGCAGGCCGATGCAAGGTCTTCCTTCACCTGGGCTTCGCGCTCCGTGGGATTGGCGCCATACGCCTTCTCCCCCATCGGGGCCAGCTTGGCGCGGTCCAGCACGGCAAAGCCGTTCTCGTCAATGGTGGCCAGGGCGTGACCGCTGGCCTTTACCCAAAGATGCTGCGCGTCCTTGTAGGACGTATTTCCACCGCCCGCAATCACATAGCGGGTATCGGCCCCGTACTTGCGGGAAAGGGCTATCAGATTTTCTAATTCTTTCATACCGTTTGCATTATGAGGTCTTCTCCGGCGGCTATGCTGTCCTTTCCCGCCTGGTGGGCGGCAATGGCACAGGCACCACGCCAGTTGATGGCTTTCAGCTTAGGGCTCAGTTCCGCGGCATCGCGGGTGCGCAGTTTCACGGGTTCCATGGCCGGTGTATTGTGTTCGGAGCCGAAACTCACGATGAAGCCCTCGTCCTCCAGGTAGCCGGCATACTGCTCCAGCACGGCCGTAGTATTACGGGTAGTAATGAACTCCACGCTGCGGAAACCGCGCTTGCTGAGCGTATCGGCCGCCTTCATGAGGTCTCCCTCAAAGTCCGTGAAATGGCCCTTGGCATCATCGGCCAGGAAGGGATAGGTGGGAATGCCGCCCGCCGCCTCAATGATTTCCTGCACGGTTTTCATGGGCAGGAAGGCCTCCGGGCTCTCCGGCACAAAGGCCGGGCCGCCCGCCTTCAGGAGCTTGGAACGGAGCTCGTTCTCCAGCTTGGCGGGGTTCTCCTCATCCGGATAAAGGGCCATGCGAAGGGCCTTGGCCAGGTGACGCTCCCGGATGGAGCCCTTGGTGAGCTTTTCCCGGATTTGAGCAAAATCCAGCCGGACAGGCTTTCCTTCGGCCTTGAGCCACTCGTTCAATTTCCCGCACATCTGCTCCACCTGTGCATTGGATTCGGCCCTTACGGCCTCCAACTTCCGCAGCGGCTCTCCTTTCAGGATTACCGGATACGCCAGGCCCTTGCCGCTGATGTAGGTACGGCCCGGATTGTTGGGGTCGTTCACCCGCAGCCCCGCCGCCTGGTCCTCTGCATTCAGCGAAATGAACTCAATGCCGAAAAGCGGATACAGTCCTCTGGCCGCACAACCCTCCTTCCACTCGCCATACCCGTCCGTAGAGTAGAAATCATTGATTCCCACCACCTTAACTCCTTCCTCCGCCGCATGTTTCAGCGCCTCCCCTACCGAAGAGAAGGCACTGAAAGAATACGGAGTATGAATATGTGCATTTACGTCAAACATAATACAGATTCTTCGCTTCGCTCAGAATGACAATTATACACCCTTCTTAGATCTTAGGATTTGCTGGGCACAGGTCTGGTTGCTTACGGGAACATAGCCCGGGAGGGGCATCATCTTCTCGTGGATGGCATCCAGGAACCAGCCGGGCTGCGGGAAGAAGGCCGACTCCAGCTCGTGGGACGGGGTAATCCAGTTGCGGGAACCCAGCACCACGGGAGCGGCGTCCAGATAGTCGAAGCAAAGGTCCGTAATGTTGGCGGCCAGGTCGTTGAGATAGCTGCCGCGGGCGCTTGCATCACCGGCAATGATGATGCGGCCCGTCTTCTTCACGGACTCCACCACCTTCTCATAATTGAACGGCACCAGCGTACGGGCATCGATCACCTCGGCCTCCAGGCCGAACTTCTCCTTGAGCTCATCGGCCGCCTGGAGGGCCCTGTACAGCGTTGCACCTATGGTGAGGAAGGTCACATCCTTGCCGGCGCGCTTCACATCCGGCTCTCCCAGCGGAATCTCGTAATAGCCTTCCGGCACGCCGCCCTCGTGGAACTCTTCTCCCTTGTCGTAGATTCTCTGGCTTTCGAAGAAAATCACGGGGTCCGTTCCCTGCAGGGCGCTGTTCATGAGGCCCTTGGCATCGTAAGGCGTTACGGGGAACACCACCTTCAGGCCCGGGATGTGCGTGCACAGGGACGTCCAGTCCTGGCTGTGCTGGGCACCGTACTTGGAGCCCACGGACACACGCACCACCACCGGCATCTTGAGGATATTGCCGCTCATGGCCTGCCACTTGGGAAGCTGGTTGAAGATTTCATCACCGCAGCAGCCCAGGAAGTCGCAGTACATGATTTCCGGAATCACGCGGCCGCCGCACATGGCATAGCCGATGGCCGTGCCGATGATGGCCGCCTCGGCAATGGGGCTGTTGAAGAGCCGGTGATACGGCAGGGCTTCCGTGAGGCCGCGGTACACGGCAAAGGCGCCGCCCCATTCGCGGTTCTCCTCACCGTAGGCCACCAGAGAAGAATCCTTGTAGAAACGGTCCACGATGGCTTCGAACAGGCCGTCCTTGATGTTGTACATCTTCATCTTGGACACGGCGTTGCCATTCTCATCCTTATAGAACCGGCATTTGCCGGCAATCTGCTTTACGCGGGGATTCTCTTCCAGCGGGTGGTTCACCTCCGGCTTGGCGTCTCCCAGGGAATCTACGCTGCCGTTGGAGAACATCATGTCTCCCAGCAGCTCGTTGTCCTTCACCAGGTCCATACGGGGACTCACCGTCTCGTCAATGGCCAGTTTGTACATCTCGAAGATGACATCCTTCACATAGGCCTGGATGGCGTCCAAATCGGCCTGGGTGGCCACTCCGGCCTCCATGAGCCTCCGGCCGAAGGCCAGGATGCAATCCTCGGCCTGCCAGGCTTCCATCTCTTCCTTGGTGCGGTAGCTGGACTGGTCGGACGGGGAATGGCCGCTGTAGCGGTACGTGACCACATCCAGCAGGCAGGGACCTTCCTTCTTTTCCAGCAGGGCTTTTTTGCGGCGGAAAGCGTCGATGACGGCCAGCGGATTGTAGCCGTCCACACGCTCTGCATGCCAGGCCTCCGGGTTGAAACCGGCGCCCAGGCGGGCCGGGAAAGTATATCCCATGGTTTCACCGCGGGTTTGGCCGCCCATGGCGTACTGGTTGTCCATCACGTTGATAAGAACCGGCAGGCCGCCCTTCATATCCCCTTCCCAGAGGGTCTTGAACTGGTCCATGCTGGCGAAAGTCATGCCTTCCAGCACCGGGCCGCGGGCCATGGCGCCGTCTCCCAGGTTGGCCACCACGATACCCTTCTTGCGGTTCACCTTCTTATAGAGGGCCGCACCCACGGCAATGGCGCCGGAGCCGCCCACAATGGCGTTGTTAGGATAAATGCCGAAGGGAGTGAAGAACGTGTGCATGGAGCCGCCCAGGCCCTTGTTGAAGCCGGTGGTGCGGGCAAAAATCTCGGCCATGGCACCGTACAGCAGGAAACGGATGCCCAGTTCCTTGGTGCTGCCCTGGAAGCCCTTTCCGGCCACGGCCACCGTAGCGCCGCCCCAGAAATCTTCCATCACCTTCTTGAGCTCGGCCTCCGGCAGAATCTCTATGGAACGCAGGCCCTTGGCCAGAATCTCACCGTGGGAACGGTGGCTGCCGAAGATGAAGTCATTGGTATCCAGGGTATAGGCCATACCCACGGCGGCGGCCTCCTGACCGGCACTCAGGTGCGCCGGACCGGGATTGTTGTACGCCACTCCGTTGTAACCGCCGGTGGTCTTGACCAGGTTGAGCATGGTCTCGAACTCGCGGATCACAAACATATCCCTGTAGATGTGCTTGAGGTCTTCCTTGGTAAAGTTGCCCGCGGCCAGCTCATCCTTAACGGACTTGCTGTATTCCATCACGGGAATTTTGGGGAACTGGATTTCGTGCTCCTGGGGACGGAGCACCTCATTGGGATCTATGAATAAAGACTTAGGCATGGCTTATTGAAGGGTAAAAACGGTTTCTTTCAGAATTTCAGATACGGTGGGGTGCGGGAACACCACTTCCTTGAGCTGTTCCACGGTCATCTCCTGTTCGATGGCCATGCAGGCGCTGTGGATCATCTCCGAGCAGGGATTGCCCAGCATGTGAACGCCCAGCACCTCGTGGTACTGTTTGCCCACAATCACCTTGCAAAGGCCCTCTCCCCTCTCGTTCTCGGCCACAAAACGGCCGCTGTACGCCATGGGGAGTTTGAGGACGGTGTAGTCCAGGCCCTTTTTGGCGGCCTCGGCCTCCGTAACGCCCACGCCGGCCACTTCGGGATTGGTGTACACCACGCCCGGAATGGCGTTGTAGCGCATGTGGTCCTCCTTTCCCAGGATGTTGTTCACGGCCACTTCACCCTCGCGGGAAGCGGTGTGGGCCAGCATGGAAAAGCCCGTCACGTCTCCGGCGGCATATACGCCTGGGATATTGGTCTGCATCTTCTCATTGACCTTGATGCCATAGGGACGGCCGGCGGGATTTAGCGCCGGTTCCACGCCTATGCTTTCCAGGCCGATGTCGGCGAAATTGGCCCTCCGGCCCACGGAAACCAGGATTTTGTCTCCCGTGGCGCGGCAGGTATTGCCCTGGGGGTCTTCGTAAACCACGTCGTTGCCCTCTACGGCCACCACCTTGCAGCTGAGGTGGAATTCCACACCCTTTTTCTCGTACTGGGCCTGCAGCATGGCCGATATTTCATCGTCCAGCGGCCCCAGGATCTTGGGCAGCATCTCCACCACCGTCACCTGCGTGCCGATGGAATTGAAGAAACTGGCGAACTCCATGCCGATGACCCCGCCGCCAATCACCACCAGCCTCCGGGGCTGCTCTTCCAGGGAGAGAATCTCCCGGTTGGTGACCACCACGCCGCCCAGGCCTTCCCGAAGGCCCGGAATGGGCGGAACGGCCGCCTCGGAGCCCGTGCAGATGAGAAGGTTGCGGGCCTGGTACTCCTGCTCCTCGCAGGTGAGGGTGATGCCATCGGCCCCGCGGCCCTTGATCACGGCCTCGCCTTTCACCACCTCTACGCGGGCGCCCTTCATCTGCGCCTTCACGCCGCCCACCAGCTTTTTCACCACCTTCTGCTTGCGCTTGAAGATGGCCTCAAAATCAATGGAAGAGCCCTCCACGTTTACGCCGTACTGGTCTGCGTGCTTGGAATAGTCATAGACTTTGGCGCTGTACAGCAGCGTCTTGGTGGGTACGCAACCCTCGTTGAGGCATACGCCGCCCAGTTCCCTCTTCTCGAAGAGGATTACGGAAAGACCGGCTGCACCGGCACGCCCGGCCGCCACATATCCGCCGGGGCCACCGCCCAAAATTGCTAAATCGTACATATTGTTATTACTTTATTGTCATTCTGAACGAAATGAAGAATCTACAGCTCCACTTCCAGGTTTTCAATTTCTTCGGCCACTTTCTTGAGGAAGCGGGTGGCCTCCCCGCCGTCAATGGCCCGGTGGTCGTACGTGAGGCTCAGGCCCATGTAGGGCACAAACTCATACTTCCCTTCCACCAGTTTGGGCCGGGGCACGATGGTACCCACACCCAGGATGGCGCTTTGCGGCACATTGATGATGGGAGTGAACCACTCCACGCCAAATCCACCCAGGTTGGAGACCGTGAAAGAAGCGGCCTCCGGGGAAAGCAGGTCCGGGTTCACGCTCCCCTTCTTGCTGTCTTCGGCCACCTTCTTGAGGGCTTTGGCCAGGCCGATGATGTCCAGCTCGCAGGCGTGCGGCACGGCAGGTACCATAAGGCCCCGCTCCGTGTCCACCGCCAGGCCCAGGTTCACGGCCTTGAACAGGCGCATGGCGTCTCCCAGGCAATGGGAATTGAGGTTGGGGAACTGCTTCAGGGCCTTGATGACGGCAAAGCAGACAAAATCGTTGATGGTGATGTTCACATCTATGCGGCCTTCCTCCAGGGCCTTTTTGGCCTTTTTGCGGAGGGCCTGCACCCGCGTGGCATCGGCCCCCAGCATATGGGTGAGCTGGGCGCTGTTCTGCAGCGAGTTGTACATGCTCTTGGCAATGAGCTTTCGCATATTGGACATCTTGACCACCTCGTACTCGGTCCCTTCACCGGGCAGGCCTTCCGTATGGCTGGGTTTCCAGACCTTGAGGTCTGCTCCCCGTACGCTGCCGGCCAGGCCGCTTCCGGCTCCGGGCGACACCACGCCGCCTTCGGCCATACGGGCTTTGGCCAGCCCCGTCAGGTGTCCCTGCGCCAGGGCGGCGGCCTCCACGTCGCGGGCAATGATGCGGCCGCCGGGGCCGCTGCCCGCCACCTGGGCGGTATTCACGCCTTTCTGCAAGGCCATGAAACGGGCACGGGGTGAGACTGGGGCGCCAGCGTTTTCTACGGCTGCGAAGGGTACACCCTCTGAAACCGCCTCCGCTTCGCTCCGGCCCCTCCCACTGCCTTCGGCAGCGGGCCCCTCCCTCTTATCCGGCCGAGGGTGGCCAGAGGTTTCAGAGGGTGTACCCTTCTCCGCCTTAGGCCTGAACTCCTCGAAGGATTCTCCGGGATTTCCTATCACCATTACGTTCTGGAGCACGGGAATCTCGTCCCCATCGGCCCAGAAAATGGCCAGGACGGTGCCTTCCACCTTGGATTCTTCCTCGAAGGTGGCCTTGTCGGTCTCGTAGCCGAAGAGGATATCGCCCACTTTGACGGTGTCCCCCACCTTCACTTTGAACTCGGAGATAATGCAGCTCTCCACGGACTGGCCCTGTTTGGGCATGATTACAACATTTGCCATCTTATGCCAGTATTTGAGGTAGGAATGTACTTACAATCAGGACCACGATACCTGCTACAAGCACGTAGATGGTCTTGTGGGAAACGCCTTTCCACTCTTTGAGGATGATGCCCCACACGTTGGAGAACACTACGTTCAGGCTCATGAGGATGCACCAGCTGAAGGTGATGAGCACCGGGGAATCCGTGAGGAAGCCCTTGCCCAGGGACAGGCCGAAGAACTGGCTGTACCACAGCAGGCCGGCGAGGCAGCAGAAAAGGAGGTTGTTCACCCACAGGCTGCTCTGCCTGTAATCTCCCCAGGTCTTGTTCTTGCCGTTCTGGAAGAGGCAGTAGCAGGCGTTGGTGAGAAAACCGCCGAAGGTGACCAGCATGGTGGCCGGGAGCGTCTGGAAAATGGGTTTGGTGCCTTCCACAAAGATGCCCTGGCCAAAGCTGAGGCCAATATTGAAACAGGCGCTCATAAAACCGGCCAGAAGGGCCACGAAGATTCCTTTGCCAAAGTTGAAGTCCTTCACGGCCTTCTTCTTCTCTTCCTCCGGCAGGGCGGCACTCTTCATGGCACCGGCAATGCCGATGATGGCAATGCCCACCAGGGTAACCACCACGCCGATGATGACGGCGCTGGTTAAATCGGCCGCATGGCCTGTGAAAACGGGACCCAGGATGGCGCCCAGGGCCGAGCAGGTACCCAGTGCAATGCTTTGCCCGAGGGCGACGCCCAGATACCGCATGCTGAGGCCGAAGGTGAGGCCTCCCACGCCCCACAGGGCGCCGAACAGGATGGTGAGCCAGGTGCTTTTGGGATCGGCATTCATCAGGGCGAGCAAATCACCGAAACTGCTGCCGGTACCCGATACCGACAGCAATGCCCCCATGAAAGGAAACACCAGCCAGGCAAACACGCCCTGGATGAACCAGTAACTCTCCCAGCTCCAGGATTTTATCTTGTTGATAGGAACATAGCTGGAGCTTTGGCAAAAAGCTCCGATGGCTATGATCAACAGACCTAAAACTATATTCATAAGTCAATTAACGTTTGGACGTGACTTCCTTTTCGTACTGTTCGATGGCGGGGATGAAAGCTTCTCCCACAGGGACATCGTTCTTGAAGTTGAAGTAGTCGAACACGGCGCCGAAAGGCAGGGTTTTGGCCTCTTCCAGGAGGGCGAGGCGCTGGAAGCCCTTGCCTGCGTCTTCGTATTCGCGAAGCTTGGCCAGGGGTTCCAGGAGGGCGCTGAGAATGCACTTCTGCGTGGCGCGCGTACCAATCACATAGGCGCCGATGCGGTTGATGGCGGCATCAAAATAATCCAGGCCGATGTGGGCGCGGTTCAGGGCATCGGCACGGACAATCTCCTTGAACAGGTCCAGCGTCTGGTCGTTCATGATGGTTACATGGTCGGAGTCCCAGCGGATGGGACGGGACACGTGCAGCATGAGTTCGGGAACAAAGAGCAGCAGGGAGGCCACCATGTCGGACACGTTCTCCGTCATCTCATAATGGCCGGTATCCAGCGTGTACATGAGCTTACGGGTGGCGCAGTAACCGGCCACAAAGTCGTGGGAACCCACGGTATAGCTTTCCAGGCCGATGCCGAAGAGTTTGGCCTCCAGGCAGGTCTTCATGCCGGGAAGGTCTTCTTTCAGAATCTCGTCCAGGCTCTGGGCAAAAAGCTCACGGTAACGCTTGCGCTCCACCGTCTGGTCCTTGGAACCGTCGTGGACCCAGATATTCATGATGCAAGGGTCCTCCTGGGCCTTGCCCATGGCGTCTGCAATGCGGCGGCAGCGCTTGGTGTGCTCAATCCAGAACTCCCGGATGGCAGGGTCCGGATTGGCGAGGGAAAGGTCCCCGCTCTTGGGATGGCCGAAGGAAGTGGAGTTGAAATCCAGCTTCATGTCATTCTCCCTGGCCCAGTCTATCCAGCTTTGGAAGTGCTTTACTTCCACCTGGTCACGGTCTACGAATTCTCCCTGGAAGTCTCCGTAAATCTCGTGGAGGTTGAGGCGGTGGTTACCGGCAATGAGACTCTTGGCAAAGAGGACGTCTTTGCGCACCTCATCTATATTGCGGGCGCGGCCGGGATAGTTGCCGGTGGTCTGGATGCCGCCGGAAAGGCCGGCCTTGCTCTCGAAACCAATCACATCGTCCGTCTGCCAGCAGTGCAGGGAGATGGGTGTTTTCTCCAGGGTCTCAATGGCCTTGTCCGTATCTACGCCGATGGCGGCATACCTGTCCCTGGCCATTTCGTAAGCGCTGCGGATGGTAGCTTCCTTTACCAGGCCTTTGGCCACCTGGATGCCCTTGTCAATAATGTTTTCCATATTCAGTATTGTTTGATATTAGTTTTCGGGGTAAAAAGTCTTCACGGCGAAGGCCTTGGCAATCATGGTGCGCATTTCCCAGCGGTCTGCCACCATGCCTGCGGCCTGGGCCTGAATCATCACGTTGCCTATGGCCGTAGCCTCGGTGGGGCCGGCCACCACGGGAAGGCCGATGGCGTTGGCCGTCCACTGGTTCATAAGGTTGTTGGCGCTGCCGCCGCCGATGATATGCAGCTTGTCGATGGTGAAGGGGGCAAAATCCTGCAGCCGCTTCATCACGGAGGCGTATTTATCGGCCAGGGAATGATAGATGCAGCTGACAACCTGTGCATCCGTGAGATTCTTCACTTCGTTCAGAATGACACCCTTGTCATCCTGAGCAGAGCGAAGGATCTCTTCCAGCATATTCTCCGGGGCGGCGAAACGAGGGTCGTCCGGGTCTATCCTGCCGGGGAAATCCTTCTCGGAAAGGGCCATCTCCACCAGCTGGGCATAGGAATAATCCTTGCCGGCGGCCTTCCAAACCACGCGGCACTGTTCCAGCAGCCACATGCCCGTAATGTTCTTTAGGAAACGGGTGGTCCCTTCAATACCGCCCTCGTTGGTAAAGTTTTCGCGGGCCGATGCCTCGTTGATGATGGGGGCCGGCACCTCGATGCCCATCAGGCTCCAGGTGCCGCTGGAAAGATACGCGAAATGTTCATCGGAGGCAGGGACTGCGGCAATGGCCGATGCCGTATCATGACCGGCTACAGCCACCACGGGAACAGGGCCCAGGCCCGTTTCCTTAGCAATCTCCGGTTTAAGGAAGCCCACCACCGTTCCGGAAGGGACAATGGGAAGGAGCATATCCGTGCGCACTCCCAGCTCTTCCAGCAGGGGTTTGTTGAATTGGCGGGTGGTCTGGTCCATCATGCCGGAAGTGGAAGCGTCCGTGTATTCGCACACCTGCTTTCCGGTAAGGAGATAGCTCAGTAAATCCGGCATGAAGAGGATGGAGCTTGCCTTTTTCAGGGACTCATCCCGGGCCTTCGTCTGGGCATACAGCTGGAAGATGGTGTTGAAATTCATGATCTGGATGCCGGTGCGGGCATAGAGCTGCTGCCGCGGAATGGTTTCGAACACCTTTTCCGGAATGCCGTTGGTATAAGGGTCCCGGTAACAGCGGGGCAGGCCCAGCAGTTCTCCGTCCGGGCCCACATGCCCAAAGTCCACGCCCCAGGTATCGATGCCTATGGATTCCAGGTGGACGCCCCTCTTTCCCAACTCCTTGAGGCAGGCCACAAAGTGACGGTGCATAGCCAGCACATCCCACTGCATGCGACCCTCTTTCCTGACCATCTCTGAAGGGAAGCGGTAAACTTCTTCCATGGAAAAGCCCTCCGGAGAAAAACGGGCCAGGACACCGCGGCCGGAAGTGGCTCCGCAGTCAAAAGCGAGGAAATACTTGGTATCAGCCATAGCGTATATTATATTGGTTATTTCCGTGCAAATTTATCGCATAATCTCCATTGTCGGTATGAAGATTATGCGATAAATACTTCGCTTTTTGACAATAGCTGTTGACCCTCCGGCCTATTTTTTCACCGTGTAAGTTCCGGGAGCATATTCCCTGCTCTCCGTCTCACCGGGGAGAGTGACATCGGCCGTAGCGCCCTTGGGGATGGTGAAGGTCCAGACCCAGGTGTCTCCTTCGTACTTCCAGGCGCTCTTGATGAGGCCGGAAGCGCTCTTGTATTCTGCTTTCAGGGAACCCAGGCGCTTGTCGGGAACAGGTTTCATGACAATGTGCCTGAATCCCGGCAGGGCCGGGTCGGAAGCAATACCGGCAGCCGTTTCCCAAATCCACTCACAGACAGCGCCGTAGGCATAGTGGTTGAAGCTGTTCATGCCTCTCGGGGCCATTCCCTTATCCACCATATAGCTGTTCCAACGTTCCCAGATGGTGGTGGCGCCATTGTCCACGGAATAGAGCCAGCTGGGATTTTCCCGCTGGAAGAGGAGCTCGTAGGCGATGTCCGCCATTCCGTTTTCCGTAAGCGTCTGCATAAGGATGGAAGTTCCCAGGAATCCGGTCTGGAGGCAGTTGCCGTGGTCCTCGAAATTCTTTCTCAGGCGGGAGAGCATATTCTCCCTGGCAGCCCCTTCCACCAGGTCCAGCTTGAGGGCGAAGAGGGCGGGCGTCTGCATGGTGTTCAGGATGGGAAGCACAAAGGAGCCTTCCGCATCCAGGAACGTAGTCTTGAGGAATTCCCGCGCCTCGGCCGCCATGGCCTCGTACTTGGCCACATTGCGGCCGGTACCGGCAGCCATATCGCGCATGTAAGTGGCATCCAGGGCCCAGTAGCAGGCGCTTAAGTAGTCCCAGTAAACCTCTGCCTGAGCACGGGTTTCGTCGCTTTCAAAGGCGCGGCCGGCGCAGCTCTCCAAGGGTTCGTAGCTGAGCCAGTCGTTCCACTGGTAATTGCCGTTTTCCTCAATATGGGCCTTGTGGTTGTACTTGGTGGAGGCTATATGGTCCATAAAGCGCTCCATGGATTCCCAGCTTTCGGCCACTATCTCCTTGTCCCCGAACTGCTTCCAGATGGTCCAGGGGACAATGATGCCGGCATCGGCCCAGCCCAGGCGCATGGTCTCATTGCCATACTGGGCATAGGGGGAAACGCCGGGATAGCCGCCCTTCCCGGTCTGGCTGTCCCGTACATCCTGCATCCATTTGTGGAAGAAACGCTCCGTATTGGCAAAGAAGCTGCCGGTTTCCGTAAACACCTGCGTATCGGCCATCCAGCCCAGGCGCTCGTTGCGCTGCGGGCAGTCCGTAGGAACGGAGAGGTAGTTGGAAAGCTGCCCCCAGTAAGTGTTGGAAATGAGGTTGTTGACAAGAATATTTCCGGTTTCTATCTTGCCGGTTTCCATATCCCGGGCTATGGAAGTGACCGGGATGGAAACAATGCTCCGGAACTGCACGGGAGCGTCCGTGGTTACAGCGATGTAGCGGTAGCCCCAGAAGGAGCAGCGCGGAGTGAAGGATACGAAATCTTCGGCCGCGCCAAAGGTGTAAGTGAGCCAGATTTCGTCATCGTCCACGCGGAGGTTGCGGCGGTGCGTACTGCCCTCGGGGCCGTCCATGCCGCGTTTTTCGGCACCGTTGCCGTCGTTCAGAATCTCGGAAGGACGGCAGATGACCTTGGTCCCTTCATCGGCCTTAAACACGAAGGAAGGGACGGCGGCGGCATTCTGGCCGAAGTCCACCACCAGGGTTTCCCCGGGATTCAACTCAATCACGTCTCCTGTTCCATAGTTGCGTTTAATCACAATCTTGCCGTGCTCCACCTCATTTTCATCCTCCGCCTCCACGGCACCGGTCACGCCTTCCCACACATAAATCTGCATGGGCTGGAGCGTAAGGTCTTCACGCTGATAGATTTCCGCGCCGTTGTCGGGCAGGATTTCCCCCTGGAACTCCGTATTCACTTCGGGGGTCTTGAGCAATTCCGGCGTTTCATATCCCATGGGACAGCGCGCGTCGTATTCTTCTCCGTCAAAGATGCCCGCATGCTTCACGGGGCCTGCGATGCCGGCCGTCCAGTTCTTCGTGTCGGTTCCCAGCCGCATCTGGCTTCCGTCGGCATAAGTGAGTTCCAGCACACCGCGGAAGGCGCATTTGAGGCCCTGCATGGTTTCCAGGTCTCCGGTGGTGACAATCTTGTCGGCCCACCAGCCGGGGGTTACCTGGGCGGAAAGGACGTTTTGGGCACCGGCCTTCTTGTCAAAAGCGCCGGTAATGTCATAGGTGAAGGAGCGTTTGGTCTTGGCAAAGTGCGTGAAGCCGGGCTTCAGCACTTCCTTCCCCACCAGTTCCCCGTTCAGGAAAAGGTCGTAAACGCCCAGGCCGGCCGTCATCCAGACCGCCTTGGTCACTTTCTTTTCATTGGTGACGGTGGAAAGGAACCAGCTGGAGCCGGGGGCACTCTTGGTCCCCCCCAGCTTGGGGCCTTTGGCTATGGGAGCGTCCACCACGGAAATCCATTGGGACACATTCCAGGCATCGTTATCCAGGGGTTCTGTGAGCACTCCCACCTCAGAGGGTGCCGTTTTGACGCAGGAAACCAGGGCCAGCGCCAGGGCCCATACGGCTGTCTTTCTCATATTCATGGCTATTTCATTTTAAAGACGAATGTGGGATCCAGGGGATATCGGCCGAAATCTTTGCCGAAAAGGGAAAGGCCGCCATTGCCGGTGGGCACGGAAATACGCACGGTCACGGTGCTCAGGTTCATGTCCCGGGCCTCCTGGACGGGAAGGTTGATCTTCACCAGCTGGCCGTAGGAACCGGCCTCGCGGATATAGCGTACATTGGGCTGGGAGCCCCAGGAAAGGATGCCGCGGTGGTCGGCCGGGCAGTCTTCCAACTGCGTCTGTCCCAGAGCCACGCCTTCGATGCTCACGGTAACGGAGGAAGTCCAGGGCTCATCGTCCGTCATGGCAAAGGAATTGAGCGACTTGCAATGGTCTGCCGTACCGGCGCCCAGCATAAAGTCTCCCTGGATGTCGTTTCCTTCCACATCCTTGCCGAAAACTTCACGGGAAGAGGCTTCGAAGATGAGCTGGGCCCATTCCACTTTCTTCAGGTCCAGGTCTTTGGGAAGGGCCACCTTATATTCGAAATAACCGCTTCCAAAGCCGTTCACCTTGAGGCCGTCCATCACGGAGGACTGGCCGCCGGTCCACTCCTGGGCGGTATAGGAATGGACGGGGAAGCTAAGGACGCGAACGCCTTCGGGGCCGGTTCCCTTCTTCACGCGGAAAGTGGTGAAGTTGCGGTGCAGCACCGTACCGTCGGCCTTTTTCAGGATAAGGCGCAGCAGGTACAGGCCCTTTTCTTCCGGGATATCTACGCGCACTTTGCCGGCACGGCGGTTCAGGTAGGGTTCAAAGGCCACGGGCTGGGAATCGGAGGCAAAGGTATTGAAATCTCCCAGGGTGTTCCAGCCCACCAGTTCGGTCTCCAGGGTTAGGGCGCCCGGATTCTCATCCGTCATGAAAGAGGCCACGTAAGGGATTTCCAGCACGGTTCCCCCGGCCACCTCGGAATAGAGGTAACGCTCCGGGGAAATGTAATACTTGCTGTGGAAATCGGCCAGGGTCATCCCGGGAACCAGGTCTCCCAGGCCGTCAATCTTGGGCGTACGGTCGTACTGGACGTAGCCGTTCCACTCGTTGATGACGTCGTGATGCTCCGTGTACAGCCAGCCGCCACAACCGGGATGGCGGCGGAAGGCATCCATCATGATATGGTAGTCCCAGGTGAAGTCCACATCACCGGAACTGCCGTCATAGCCCCAGACGTCTCCGCACTCGCTGTTAATCATGGGAGCTCCGTTCTGCACGTTTCCTCCAATATAGTTGAACTTGCTTCCGGGGAAGGTATTGCGTTCATATTCATCAATTTTCTCTTCCCATAGGAAGCCGCGCACATAGGCATGCCAGGAGTTGATGTCCGTTTCCACGTGGTCGTTCAGGCAGGCGGAGTTGTCTTCCACCAGGCGGGAAGGATCCAGTTCCTTCGTAAGATGGTACATATTCCGCACCCACTCCTGGGTTTCGGGAAGATACACATCGTCTGTCTTCAGGCCCCAGGTCTCGTTGAAATTGACCCAGGCAAAGATGGAAGGGTGGTTGAAGTCCCTTGCCACCTGGTTTCTCATACAGTGCTCCCAGTCCGCCCTGGCTTCTTCGGTGGGTGCGCCCCAGAAGTTGGGGGTGTCGGCCATAATCAGAAGGCCCAGTTTGTCGGCCCAATAGAGCTTGCGGGGCACCTCCACCTTGATGTGGATGCGGTTGCCGTTCAGGCCCAGTTTCTTGGACATCTCAATCTCCTTGCGCATGAACTCGTCGGAGGGGAAGGTGTAGTAGCCTTCCGGGTGGTAGCTCTGGTCCAGGGTCAGTTGGAGGTACAGGGGCTTGTTATTGAGGGCCACATAGTTGTAATCCGTTCCTGGAAGTTTGGCTACGCCCACTTTGCGCTGGCCGAAGTAACTGTTCACCTGGTCCACCACCTCGCCTTCGGCCATCAGGGAAGCCGTCACCTCATACAGGAAGGGATCTTCGATATCCCACAGATGCTGGCCTTCGATGGGCACGACAAAGCTCATTTCCTGCGTGCCTTCCTCCACGGACGCCTCAAAATCGGGCTGGTTTCCGGTGCGGAAAGCCAGGCGGAAGGTTCCGGCATCATCGGCCGGATAATCCAGGGCCACGTCCACCTTCACCGTGGATGCGTCAATGTCCGGGGTAAAATGCAGGGATTTGATGAAGTTGTATCCGCGGGCCTCCAAATACACGGTCTGCCAGATGCCACGGGCGTTGCCGTAGCCCTGCTTGCCGTAAAGGTGGGACTCGCTGTAGGTATCGTCCGCCTTCACCAGCAGCGGATAAGTGGCGCCGGGCTTGACGTCTTTGAGCTCAAACTCGAAGGGAGTGTACCCGCCTTCGTGGTAGCCCAGGCTTTCTCCGTCCAGCCACACTTCGGTTTTCCAGTCCGAAGCCCCTACTACCAGGAACACGCGTTTGCCCTTCCAGGCCCGCGGAATGGCGATATCCCGGCTGTACCAGGCAACATCGCCTTTGTCTTCCACCTCCGAGAGAGGGCTACCCCACGGAAAGGGAACCAGAATGCGCTGGTCCAGGTTGTTCTGGTCGAAACCGAAGTTCCAGTAACCGTTCAGGTTGGCCCACTGGGCGCGTTCAAAATCCGGGCGGGGGTGCTCCGGCAGCGGGATGTTCTCCACCGCCTTGGGGGCGCAAGCGCCCAAAAGGAGCATCAGGGAAAGGAAAAGACAAGACCGTTTCATAAATAGTTTCAAGAGATTAATTTGGATTAGCCATTAAAGTTAGTGATTTTTCGGCTATTTGCCAAATTTTCCAATAACTCCCGCCATAGGATTAACGGACGTTGCACTGCTTCCCGCGTCGCACGACCCATTTGTCCGTGAGTAAGTGCAAACAAATTCTTTTTTCTTATCTTTGCTTGGCACTAAGAGTCTGTTTTGAAATGATTGATATTTTTATTTATTTATTTTTGTGGAAATTTTTCTTGGAAATTTTTGGCCATAGGGGTTCCTATGGGTGAAAATTTTTGAGGAAAATTTACCAAAAAGAAACATAAAGAATCTTGGCCCACACTTCCGGGAACACCGGCGCATCCTACGTATCTTCCGGCCCCAGACCGTGCACCTGCCTGCAGAACCACTGGTAGTACTCCGGCTCCGGGTGAATCAAACTGTAAAAGCTATCCACGATAAGCCCTTGCCGCACGACCACGATGCCTACGCTGCAAACGCTGGAGCGCTGCTCGTTCGCCGTCTCAAAATCTATCGCTGCAAACGTCATGATCCGAAGTTTTTAACCATCCGGTCGATGTCGGCCTTGAGCTCGTCCCGGAACCACGGCAGGATGCAGCGGAAGAGACTCGAAGTATTTGACTTGGTCGGCGACCACTTTCAACTCGACGGCAGATGGTGTCTATCCTCCACACGTACCTGTTGAAATAGTTCTTTGCCATATTTCGTGTGCTTTGTTTTCTCAACTCTTACTATCATGTTTCTAACTGCAAAGACAAGGATAAATATTGCCAAAAACCGGCAGTGTTCGGGAGAAATGTCAAATACAGGTCCCCCTTCTTGACGTTCATGGCAGGTCCTCCACGAATCAAATTGATAGCGAGCCTATAATATTCATAGTGGCTCTCGCCGAGATGGCGGCCAACGCGCCCCAGTACGACTGGAGGTATCTTTATGCCCTGGAACGGCAGAAACTTTTCTGCAGGCGCACCTGTTTTTCCCACTCGCACATCGACCACTTCGACTCCGTCTGGGCAGGATTCAGGTGCAAGAACTGCGGCCGGAAAGAGTATTGCCCCGCCCCTGTAATCAAATGAAAATCAAGCGGTGTAAGGCTTGAGTCCACACGATATATCGTTACACAGGATTATGTTTCACAGATTTGTGTTACACAATCTTGTGTAATAAAAAATAATGTGCTATATTTGCCAAAATGACCGGATTATGCAACAACCTTTTATTTTCGGTGTCCCGGCAGAAGAGCCCTTCTTTATC
>CAJOLS010000011.1 GCA_905235535.1 uncultured Bacteroidales bacterium | reverse complement strand
CTAATTTAGGTGAAATTTCTGACAATCGCAAGCCCTTATAAGGGTTTCTTTATCAAGGGCTTGCTAATTTTTACGAAAAAATTCTGCGGAATTTAGGGGTAAACTTATTACCGTCGGTTGTCCGAACTACGTCCTTGACCTTCTCGCCGGTGGGCAGAAGCAGTTGGTGATTGACCTCAGGATTGCGCTGGAGCGCGTGAAACTGCCGGACTATGTAGAATTCGAGCGGGTGGATACCGACAGCCTATCGGCCAAATACCTTGTAAGCAATTGCCCGGGAAAGCCCCAGTTAGAGGCGTGGATTAGCAATACCGTCAAGGCTTTCCTGAAAGAGTATCCCGCATTCGCCCTCCTCATAGAGGTATTCCCGGATATGCTTGAAGACCAAACGCCTGCCTTCGTGGATGCCCATCTGGCCGCCGATGGATTTGAGAACGTACAGGTAGGTCCGGGGATTGAGTCTGTCTTCTTTGGGCGGCAGGCCCGTGCGAAGGCAAAGCGTGGCGTAATTGCACAGGCCTTCCAGTTCCTCCAGATGCTTCAGGATGTACTCACGGGAGCAGTACTTGACGATGACCTTGGCCAGCCTGGGATCCTGGAACTCCTCCCACCACTGCTGGATTAATGGAATAAAGTCCTCCGTCCAAAACTCTTCTCCGTAAAGCTTATCGTAGATGAAGTTCCGCTCTGTCAGGCTCCCGTGTTCCATCAGGGCCATCATCACCTTTTCCTGCATGGCATGGTCCAGGCCGTCGAAGCGTTTTTTGAGTTGCCGTTTGGCTTCGGCCACTTTCCCGGTGCGGTGGTTCACATAGTCGTCCAGCACCTCCTCAATGGGGTAATTGAGCCGATGGGTTACGTTCTTGGGCTTTGCACGCTTCTTCCGATATCGGAGGATTTTGGCCGCAATCAATCCACGTTCAAAGTTGTCTCCATCGGCAATGAACGCTAATTCGGCATTGTCCAGTTGCTGCATCAGCGCTTCCTGTGCAAAGAGGCTTAAGGTGGGGTCTGTAATCATCATCGGCAATCCTTTTCTGAGAATAAAGACGTGAACGTGATAGATTTCTATCAATCCGGCGTCTTTATTTCTGCAAACAGATTCCTATGGTCGATAAAGTAATTCTTCAAATTCATCACAGCGATGACTACACGGACTATCTTCTGATGATGGCCGGGCTCACCAACAAGCGGATTGTTCCGGTGATGTGGGGCAGCGGGGATATCCGGGAAATCAAGAATGACAAAAATACATTGGTACTACGTTGTTATGCCTCTGAGAAGGAGCTGTCAACGTGGGACCGTCCTGTCGAGTTCGATCCGAACTATGGTTCCGTCCGCATCTTGTCCCGCTTCTATCTGGCCGATGACGGCAGCATCCATGCCCCTGATGCCGAGATGGTCCGCCAGGCCGTTCAGGAGGTAGCCATGAATGCGCTGCTGTCTCCGGCCAACCTGATAGAGGTGTACCGGCAGTAGAGGAAGATCCGAAGAATTTCCGCATCCGGCTGGGCGGTGGTTGCGGCTGCGGGCAGCGCCCGTTCCTGATTGACTGGGATCAGGTCTATGGCGAGTACTGGACACTCTATACTTGGTGCCCTGAATGCCACTCCCGCAGGGAAATCCGTGCGTGGAACTTCCAGCGTGTCTGGAACTGCGAGCGGTCCATTGAGCAATCCGTCAGTTATTACGACAAAGGCCAGGGGTTCAGTGCCTTGACCCTTTTTGATGTGCTGGATGCTTTAGCGTAGCCGCGTGGTGCACACGCGGCAGGACTTTACTCGGCTTTGTACTTTTCGGCCTGCTGGGCGATGAGGGCGTCGTCGTCGAAGTAGTTGATCTTCATGGCGTCCTTCATCTCGTGAAGGGTCTTGGCGGCCACCTCGCGGGCGGCTTCGGAACCCTTGCGGAGGATGTTATACACCTCGGGGATATCCTGCTCATAGGCGTGGCGGCGGGCCCGGATGGGCTCCAGGCGGTCGTTGAGCACGCTGATGAGGAACTTCTTGCACTTCATGTCTCCCAGGCCTCCCCGGCGGTAATGGTCTTTCAGCTCTTCCAGGTTGGCATACTCGGGCCAGAACTTGGCAAAGTCTTCATCCTCGCAGAAGGCGTCCAGGTAAGTGAAGACGGTATTGCCTTCCACTTTGCCGGGGTCTTCCACCCGCAGGTGTCCCGGATCCGTGAACATGCCCTTCACCTTCTTTTCCATTTCCTTGGGGTCTTCGGAGAGGTAGATGCAATTGCCCAGGGACTTGCTCATCTTGGCCTGACCGTCCGTTCCGGGAAGGCGGCGGCAGGCCAGGTTGGAGGGCAGCAGAATCTCCGGCTCCACCAGCACGTCGCACTTGTAGGTGCCGTTGAAGCTGCGCACAATTTCCCGGCACTGCTCCAGCATGGGTTCCTGGTCTTCTCCGGCGGGGACGGTGGTGGCTTTGCAGAAGCAGATATCGGCAGCCTGGGAAATGGGATAGGTGAAAAAGCCCACGGGGAGGCCCCTGCGGTTGTCATCCTCCCCCTCGGAGTTGAAGCCGCGGAGCACCATTTCGCTCTTCACGGTGGGATTGCGCTGCAGGCGCTGCACCGTGACCAGGTTGGAGAAGAACTGCGTCATCTCGTGCAGTTCCGGAATCTGGCTCTGGATAAAGAGCGTAACCTTGTTGGGGTCCAGGCCGCAGGACAGATAGTCCAGGGCCACTTCTATGATGTTCTGCCGGACTTTTTCCGGATTGTCGGCATTGTCCGTGAGGGCCTGCACGTCTGCAATGAATACAAACATATGGTCATAATTCCCTTCGTTCTGCAGCAGCACGCGGTTGCGAAGGCTGCCCACATAATGACCCAAATGAAGTTTGCCGGTAGGACGGTCGCCGGTAAGGATGATTCTTCCCATAGTCTCTTGTCAAAAATGAGCTGCAAAGATACAAAAATTACCAGGTTTCCGGAAGTCCCAGGTCCTTGAAGGTACGGGGGGCGGGAACTCCCGGCAGCGGTTTGCGGTCCTTGAGCTGTTCCAGGGCCACTTCCACGGCCTTTTCCAGCTGCTCGTCAATGCCGGCGAACTCTTTCAAAGGGTCGTTGTCCAGCAGGATGTCCGGATCTACGCCGTGGTTCTCCACAATCCACTGCCCGGTGGCGGCGTCGTAGTTGGTGAAGAAGGGTACGCGGACATCCGTTCCGTCCACATAGGGCAGGGAACCGCTGATGCCCACGATGCCGCCCCAGGTGCGGGTGCCAATCACGGTGCCCAGGTTGTTGGCCTTGAAGCTCCAGGGGAAGAGGTCTCCGTCGGAAGCGGAGTACTTGTTGATCAGGAGCACCTTGGGGCCGGTGTGGGTGCCTTCGGGCACGGTGCCGGTGAGGGAAGAGCCGCGGCGCATGGTCATGCGGTACACACTGCGTTGCAGGCGCTCGATAATCATGGGGGAAATGTTTCCGCCGCCGTTGGAGCGGTCGTCCACAATGAGGGCTTCCTTGTCCAGCTGCGGGTAATAGTAGCGGGCCCATTCGCTCAGGCCTTCCTGGCCCATGTCGGGGATATAGATGTAACCAACACGGCCGCCGGAGAGTTTCTCCACGGTGCGGATGTTCTTCATCACCCAGGCGTAGTGGTACAGCGGATATTCATCGGCAATGGGCTTCACCACCACCTTCTTGCCGTTTACGGTGAGCTCCGTGAGCACGTTGGCTTTGCCCACGAGGAGCTTGTAGATATTGTCCACGTCCTTCAGGGACACCCCGTCGATGGCGGTAATCACGTCCCCTTCCTTCACGCCCAGGCCGGGTTCGGTGAGCGGGGAACGGAGTTCGGGCCGATAGGTGGCGCCCTCCAGGATCTTATCAATGCGGAAGCCGCCTTCCACGCGGGAAAGCTCGGCGCCCAGCAGGCCCATGGGGATGCGTTCGGCCTTGGGATACTCGCCGGGGCTCACATAGCAGTGGCCGGAAGCCACCTCGCTGATCATTTCGCCGATGATGTAGTTCACGTCCAGACGCGTCCGGGCGTAGGGGAGGAGCACGTCGTACTTGGCTTTCACTGCCTTCCAGTCACGGCCGTGCATGTTCTCCAGGTAGTAGCCGTCGCGGAAGGCGCGCCATACCTCGTCGTACAGCTGGGCCCATTCCTCGGAGAAGTCGATGGTGGTGGCCAGCTGGGTTAAATCGGCCTTGTCCTTCAGGCTCACCTTGGGGCCGATGCCCGCTACGAACACATTGCCGCCCTTGCGGAAAACGGCCTTCTTGGTGCCGCGGATGGGCAACATGGAGGCATCCGTGCATTCGCTGTCCTCGCCGGTCTTGAAGTCATAGACGCGGGTGCCGCCGCGGCCCATATACCAGAGCTTGCCTTCGTCGCAATAGAAGCTGCGGCCCTTGACGGGCAGCTTCACAATGCGGTCCTGGATGCCTTCGGGGTCTATGCGGTTACCCTTCGGAGCCTCGGGCTTCCTGGCGGTATCGGCCTTCTTGCCGTTCTTGGCTTCCGGCCCCCCGGCCTGCGCGGGCTTCTCTACGGAAACCTCCGGGTCCGTGGCAATGAGAGGAGAGGGCGTATCCTTGGCCAGCATGGCCATGTAGGCGCCGCTCATGTCCTGGAAGCTGTAGTTCCACTCAATGCGGCTGTACTGCGGATTCATGTCGCGGTCGCTGGTGAAAATCAGGTATTTGCCGTCGGCACTGAAAGCGGGGCTTCCGCTGTTGTACCAGCGCTCTGTCACAGGATATTCCTTGCCGCTTTCCAAGTTGCGGAGATAGACGATTCTCATCTCGTTGGAGGCAGGGCGGGTGTAGGTGATCCACTTGCTGTCCGGGGATATGTCCACGCCGCGGATTTCACCCTCGGGGGTTTCCATCACGGTGCGCTTGGCGCCGGAGAGGTCCAGCTCCACGTAGCGGTTTTTACGGTCCGAATAATAGATGTGCCTGCTGTCCGGAGCCCAGGAGAGGCTGCGGATGTAGGTGTCGTTGTCCTTGGTGAGCTGGGAGGTGGTGCCTGCCTTTACGTCAAAGAGGTACACCTCGGTTTCTCCAGTGGCATCCCCAATCCAGGCAATCCATTTGCCGTCCGGGCTCCAGGCGGCGCTGCGGTCGTTGGAGTTGGAGGAGCGGGTGAGGTTGCGGGTGACGCCCTTGCCCACGGGCACGTCGAAGATTTCGCCGCGGGCACCCACTACCATGCGGGAACCGTCCGGGGCGGGGCTCACACCTGCCACGTCGGAGGCCTGCAGTTTCCGGCGCTCGGTACGGCCGAAGACTCCGTCGGTGGCCAGGGTGACGGGAATCTTGGTGCACTGTTTGGTGCCCGGGTCCAGTTTGTACAGCCAGCCGCCGTTTTCAAAAACGATGGTTTTTCCGTCCGTGGAGGGGAACTTTACGTCGTACTCCGTGAAGTTGGTCACCTTCCGGGTGGCGCCGGTGCGGGTGTCGTACACGAACAGGTTCATGACCATGTCCCGGTCGCTGGCAAAGTAGATTTCCTCTCCCACCCACATGGGGAAGATGTCCTGGGCGTCGTTGTTGGTGACGTTGGTCACTTTCTGGGCCTTAGGGTCGTAAATCCAGATGTCGTCGGCCATACCGCCCCTGTAGTATTTCCAGGTGCGGAATTCACGCATCACGCGGTTGTAGGCCAGCCGGGTTCCGTCGGGGGAATAGCTGCACCAGCCGCCCTCCGGCAGGGGAATCTGCGTGGGCATGCCGCCATTGGGGGAAATGGTCCAGAGCAGGCCCTCGAAGCCGTCCCCGATGCGGTTGCGGAAGACAATGTGCTTGCCGTCCGGGCTCCAGGTCATGACCATGTTGTTGGGGCCCATGCGGTCTCCCAGGTCGTCCCGGCCGTTGGTGGAAGTATAGGTGAGGCGTACGGGTTCTCCGCCCTCTGCGGGAATGCTGTACACCTCGCGGTTGCCGTCGTATTCGGCGGTGAAGGCGATGGTTTTCCCGTCGGGGGAGAAGCGGCCGAACATTTCGTAGCCCACGTGGGAAGTGAGGCGGCGGGCCTCACCGCCCTGGATGGGGACAGTCCAGAGGTCTCCGGCGTAAGAGAATACTACGTCTTTGCCGTTGGTGGCGGGGAAGCGCAGCAGGCGGGCTTCCCCGGCGGGCGCGGCAACAGCACTCCCGGCCAATGCGGAAAGGAGCGAGAGAGTTGCGATAATTCGTTTCATTTTTTCAAAAATAAAAAAGTGTATACGTTACCCCCTCCCGAAACCCCTCCCCTCGGGGGAGGGACTTAGGAGTTCAGAAAAGTGTTTACCAGGGTTTCGGCCTCGCCGAGGGCGGTGGCCAGGTTGTCGTTTACCAGCACCTTGTCAAACTGGGGGGCATAGGTCATTTCTTCGGCCGCCTTGGCCACACGTGTCTCGATGGCGTCCATAGTGTCTGTGCCGCGGGCTATGAGCCGCTTGCGCAGTTCCTCTACGGAAGGCGCCTGGATGAAGACGGAAAGGGCCGATTCCCCAAAATATTTCTTGAGCGACACGCCGCCCTTGACATCCACGTCGAAGATAATGACGTGCCCTTTGGCCCAGATGCGGTTTACCTCGCTCTTGAGCGTGCCGTAGAAGCGGTCCGGATAAACCTCCTCAAATTCCACGAACTTGCCTTCGGCCACCAGGGCGCGGAAGACATCGGCCGAATAGAAGAGGTACTCCACTCCGTCCTGCTCCGTGCCGCGCGGCGGACGGGAGGTGGCGGAAACGGAGAATTCAATCTCCGGGTGGAGGCCCAGAAGATGGCCGACGATGGTGCTTTTCCCAGAACCCGAAGGGGCCGAAAAAATGAGAACTTTACCGGGCATAGACAATGCTTTTTGCTAATCATACAAATATAGTCAAAAAAATTATAAATTTGTACCCGAATGAAGATAGCAGTGTACAGCGGCAGCTTCAACCCCCTGCACAAAGGGCACGAAGCCATTATCCGTTTCCTTACCCGGGAAGCCGGCTTCGACCTGGTATATCTGGTGGTCACCCCGCAGAATCCCTTCAAGCAGACGCACAGCCTCCCGGCCGGGCAGGACCGCTACGATGCAGCCCTCGCCGCCATAGCCCGCCATCCGGACCTGAAGGTGTCGGCGCAGGACATAGAGCTCAAGATGACGCCGCCACAGTACACCATCCGCACCCTGGACGCCCTCCGCGCCCGGGAACCGGAAAATGATTTTACCCTGGTCATAGGGGCCGACAATCTGGCCCATTTCTCCGGCTGGCACTGTCACGAGCGCATTCTGCTGGAATACGGCGTGGCGGTTTTCCCCCGCAAGGGCTATCACCGGGGCCATGCCCGCGCCCGGTTCCTGAAGGAAAACCCGAATTACAGAATCACGCTTCTGAAGGCCCCCCTTGTCACCATCTCCTCCACCGAAATCCGTGAAGGCCTTGCCCTCGGCCGCGACATGTCCCGCTGGCTCATGTAAGAGTCTGTTTTGAAATGATTGATATTTTTATTTATAGTTTATTTTTGTGGAAATTTTTGAGGGAAATTTACAAAAAAGAAACATAAAGAATTTATTGAATCATTTCAAAACAGACTCTAAGTTTTTTTAAAATATTTTTATACCTTTGTCCCCGGACAAAGGTGTATTCGCTTCGTGCCGAAGGAATCTTAAAAGGGAAGCCGGTGAAAGTCCGGAACTGTGCCCGCAGCTGTGAACTCCATAACGGTCCGGTAGTATGCCATTGCGTAAGCGAGAAGGCACCGCGCCGGGAGCAGTCAGAAGACCTGCCTTGTCAAGTTTAACGTAGGGGCTCGGGGACAAGCTTCGGTATAAACGCAACATTCATGTTAGTATCTTTTTTGTCGGCAGCCCTGCTGAGCATATCGGCGGCTCCGGACACGCTGCAGGCCGTAACCGTAGTGGCAGACCGCGGTGTAGTGGTATCCCGTACGGATACCGTCAAAATCTCATCCACCCTTGACATTGCTTCCACCCTTCAGACCCTCCCGGGGCTCTATGTGGGCGATTACGGCGGCTGCTCCGGTCTCAAAAGCGCCAGCCTCCGTGGCTTTGGCAGCGCCCACACCGCCATCTATGTAGATGGTGTGCGTGTAGGAAACATCCAGTCCGGCCAGACGGACCTGGGCAACCTGGACCTTGCCTCCTTTGGCTCCGTTGTGGCAGACTATGCCCAGAACAGCCTCTCCTTTATCACCGCCCGGCCGGAATTCCATAACGGCCCCGTGACGGGGACCGCGAGCCTGCAGGGCGGATCTTTTGGAACCTGGAAGCCTTATGGCAACATAGCTTTCCGTCTTTCCCCCAAGGTTAGCCTGGGCGCCCATGTGGGCGGGCTCATCACCAAGGGTGCCTTCCCCCTTTCTGACGGCACCGTCCGGGGTAACAACGATATGAAGCAGATCCAGGCCGGGGCCGACCTCTTCGGCCTTCTGAGTGGCGGAGATTATCACGCCAAAGTTTCCTATAACGGGGCGGAGCGCGGAACGCCCGGCTCCATTGCCTGGCCTTCCACCGACCGCCAGAGGGACAAGAACCTGGCGGTGCAGGGCCTTTTCCGCAAAATGTTTGGCACCTTCTATACACTCAGCATTAGCAGCAAACTGGCCTTAGACAACCTCTATTATTTTAGCGATTGGGGCAACAACGAGTATAAGCAGAGGGAATTCCAACTCAATACCGCCCACAAATTCCGTATCAAAGACTGGTGGACGGTTACGCTGGCCGAAGACCTCACCTATGATTCCCTGGGAAAGGACCTGGGTTCCACCGACCCCAATGCCGGAGCCTACTCCAAGTATCGGCTCAGCGGTCTCACGGCTGTGGGTTCGGCCTTCCGTTTCAAGCGTTTCAAGGCCGATGTGGCTCTGGAATATGCTTATGCCACGGATCAGGACGCCGGTACCTGGAGGAATCTTTCTCCTTCGGTTGACCTCCGCTTTACCCTGGTGGAGGGGCTGGACGTTGTGGCCTTCGGCCGCCGTGCTTACCGCACGCCTACTTTCAACGAACTGTACTATCCCGGATATGGCAACCCCGACCTCAAGCCGGAGGACGCCTGGCTCACCGACGTAGGTGTAGATTTTGTCCGTCCTGTGGGCATGTGGGCCCTCAAAGCCCGTCTGGATGGCTACTACAATGTGCTGAACAATAAGATTATCTCTGCCCCTTTACCGGACGACCCCTGGGTATGGCTGCCTTACAATGTGGGTAAGGTAAACGCATGGGGTGCAGACCTGTTGGCCGATGCCCACTTCGCCCGGGGCGGCTGGAAAGGCGGCGTGAGCGCCCGCTATGGCTGGCAGAAAGCCCTGGACAAGACTCCGGACAGCGCAACCCTGAACGAGCAGATTCCTTTTGTGGCCCGCCACACGCTTGTGCTGGGCGCAGATGCAGATTGGAAAGGTTTGAGCCTGAACGCCGTGTTCAACCTCCGTGCAGGTCGCCGGGACGGAACCGGCGAAATGCCCGACTGGAATACCCTGGACCTTACCCTTGGCAAGTCCTTCAGCCTGCGGAAGGCCGGCGTCATCGGCATCAAGGCAAGCGCATATAACCTCCTTGGCACCCATTATGAGATTATCCGTGACTATCCCATGCCCGGCCGCAGTTTCATGGCCGGTGTAGAATATAAGTTCTGATGTTACTGAGCCTTTTATACGTTTTACTTTCTGGAATCGCCCTTCCGGTGGGCGGTATCCAGATGCAGTATCTGTGGCGCAACCAGCTCGGGGATGTTTATAGCCTCGGGCTGGGCAGTGCCGCCTGCCTGGGCGCGGCGGCCGCCACCATGAGCGGAGCCTGCTCCCTCACGGTGGGCAGTTTCATCTGCACGCTCCTGTGCACCATTGTCTGCTTTTTCGTTACGCTCAAGGTGAACACGCAGCAGCTCATTACCTTCGGCATCCTGTTCGGCACTTTCATCGGCAGCCTGGGAACCATTGTGGTTACCAACGCCCCCACCGGAGACCTCCTCAAACAGTATTACCTCTGGGGTGCCGCCAACTTCCGCCTGGAAGGGGTTACCACCGGAGACATCATCTTCTCCCTGGTGCTCTTCGCCGTGGGGTTTGCCGTAGCCCTGTGGCAGGCAAAAAGGCTCACGAGGCATTTCAAGGAAGAGGTGGAAATTCCCAATATAGAGAAAGCGTGGCTGCTTCTTGCCATCATGTGCCTGGTGACCAGCGCCGTCAGCATCTGCGGCCCCATCGGCTTCATTTCCCTGGGCGTTCCCAACCTGAGCCGCCTCATCTGCAAGAAAAAGGACATCCGCGCACACTACTGGATCAGCAGTGCGATGGGGGTTGGCCTCCTGCTGATTACCTACTTAGTGGTGGAGTACGTGAACTTCGGCATTTACCTCCCCATCAGCGCAACAATGGCCATCATTGCGTTGCCGCTGATGGCCATGATCTTTGTCAAGACGCCCGAAAGGGAAATGTAGCTTCGTCCTGGCTAAAACAGCCGTCCGTTGAATTTATCGGCCAGCCCCTGCAGCTCGTCTGTGGTGGCTGGTCTGTTTAATGCCTCCTTGCGCTCTTTCTGGAACTGGTTCTTGAGGCGGGAGAACTGGCGTTTGGTGTCCAGGGTGAAGTCTCCTCCCTCAATCCAGGCAAAGTAGGAAGGCTCTGTGTTCCATACCTCGCGGGCCGTTTTTCCCTTGTGCTTGCCAAAACTGACCACGGCCTCTCCGGCCTCGTTCAGGATGAGGCGGCCGGCATAGTCCACGGTACGGGGACGCCCTGCCACACCGGCCAGGAAGCCCACATCGTTTTTGAGTTTGTCAGGATACATGTCCAGCTGGCCCTTGAGCACCTCGTAGGTGGCTACGGTATCGGCCTCGGCCGAATGGGCGTTCTCAAAATCTTCGCCCCCGCAGTAGAAACGGTAGGCGGCCTTGAGGTTTCGCGGTTCCATATAATGGTAGATGTTCTGCACGTCCACCATCAGCTTGGCGTGGAGGTCTATGTCTATGTCCTTGTGCATGTACAGGCGCACACGCTCAATTTCTTCGGCCAGCATGGGGAGGTCGAACTTGGCGCTGTTGAAACCGGCCAGGTCTGCGTCGGAGAGCCACTGAACCACCTCGTCCACGCATTCGCAGAAACGGGGGCAGTCTTTGAGGTCCTCGTCCTTGATGCCGTTTACGGCCGATGCCTGGGGATGGATGGGATACTGCCGCTGGGCCACATAATCCCAGGGCTTGAAGCGCCACGTCTTGATGCGCGTCTCCCCTGAGGGCAGCGCCTTCACAAAACTAAGCTCACAAATACAGTCAGTGGCAATATTTAATCCAGTACTCTCAATATCAAAAAAGAGCAGCGGTCTTTGAAGATTCAGTTCCATTCAGTTCTTATAGGGATGGTTGGAGCCCCCAGGGGGCGATGACAAGTCCCTCCCCCGAGGGGAGGGATTTAGGGTAGGGGTAACGTGAGTGAAACGGAACCAATAGTCGGCAGACTATTGGATCATGATGGGCATTAATATGCCGCAGACCTTCTCGGACTCGGCTTCTTCCTCTGCAGGGAGGATGAGGGCGGCGCGGCGGGAATCGGCAAACTTGATAACCAGGCCGTTGCAGCCCATATTGGCCAGAATCTCCGTGAGGAAGGTGCTCTTGAAGCCGATGGTGAGCTCGTCTCCTGCATAGTTGCAGTTGATTTTCTCATAGGCGGCCAGGGCGAAGCCCAGGTCCTGGGCGGAAATCTCCAGCTGGCCTTCCTTGAGGGTGAACTTGATGTGGTTGGAGGCCTTGTTGGCGCACACGGCCACACGCTTTACGGTGTTCAGGAGCAGCTGGCGGTCTATCTGCAGCACGTTGGAATTGTTCATGGGGATGACATCCCGGTACTTGGGATACTTGCCCACCACCAGGCGGCACACCATGGTGGTGCTGCCGAAGGTGAACAGGGCCGATGCGCTGTCAAAGGCAATCTCCACGTTTTCGATATCCTTGCCGATGATGGCGCGCAGCACGGCGGCCGGCTTCTTGTGCAGGATGAAGGAGGCCTTTTCCGTGGCCTTCACATCCTTGGTGGTGTAGCAGATAAGCTTGTGGGAATCCGAGGCCACCAGCGTGGTGCTGTCCAGGTCTATGTCGAAGAAAATACCGTTCATGGCAGGACGGATTTCATCGTCGGCCGTGGCGTAAATGGTGCTCTGGATGCCATCTGCCAGGCTTTCGGCCGGGAAAGTGACCTTGAGGGCGTCGTCTCCCGTGGTCTTGATTTCCGGGTAATCGTCGGCCGGGAAATAGGGGAGCACGGAGTTGCCGCTGGCCCAGCTGCACTCGAAGGAGGCGTCCGTCACCGTCTTGATGCGCAGGGGCTGGTCCGGCAGTTCCTTCAGGAGGTCCGTCATGTGGCGGGCCGGAACGGCCACGGAGCCTTCCTCTTCCGCGCTGTCCGCCTTCACGGTGGTGCGGAGGGTGAGTTCGGAGTCCGAGGCGGTGATTTCCAACTTGCCGTCCTTGAGTACAAACAGGAAATTCTCCAGGATGGGAAGCGGAGACTTGGACGGAATGGCCTTGGAAACGTCCATCAGGGCCTTCAGGAGCGTAGTGCTGGAAATGGTCAGATTCATATCTTGTGTACTTTTGTTCTCAGTTCACAAATATAATCATTTTCTCGAAAAACCCCTAATCTGCCACCAAAAACCTCTCCGTTCCCGGTCCCAGTCCCTGCCCCTGTACACCAAAACGGGCGTTTTCGTGTACGGGAATCGGGGAGTGATCCATTTACTCGGATAAATCCGAAGCAAGCACCCTTATTTTTGCCGAAAGCAGGAAAAGTGGTATCTTCGCACCAAAAAAGGACAGAGACCTGCGCCGGAAAGGCTATTTATGCCGGAAGGAGAGTTCTTTTTCCAGGTCGGAGAGGGATACGTCCATGCTTTCCATCAGGACCAGGAGGTGGTACAGCAGGTCGGAAGCTTCGTAGATGAAGCGGTCCCGGTTGCCGTCCACGGCTTCAATCACGGCCTCGCCGGCTTCTTCCACCACTTTTTTGCCGATGGCCTTGGGGCCCTTGAGGAAGAGTTTGGTGGTGTAGGAGCCTTCGGGAAGGGCCTGGTGCCGGCCTTGGATGAGGGCCGACAGAGACCGCACGAAGCCCTCTTCCTCCGGGGTGTCCCAGCAGGCGGGCGTGCCGCGGTGGCAGGTGGGGCCGTCGGGCCGGGCGCGCACCAGCAGGGTATCGGCATCGCAGTCCGGGAGCATGGATACTACGTGAAGGAAGTTCCCGCTGGTCTCTCCCTTGGTCCAGAGACACTTCCGGCCGCGGGACCAGAAGGTGACCACCCCTTCGGCCACGGTCTTTTCAAAGGCCTCCCGGTTCATATAACCCAGCATGAGCACCTTCAAGGTGGTGTCGTCCTGCACAATCACCGGCAGCAGGGAGTCGGCGTTCTTACTTAATTCAAAGTCTTCGAAATTCATAGTCTTACAGGGATAGAAGCGTCAGACAAGGCCTTCTTGAGGGCCGGAATGGGAATGGTCCCGTAGTGGAAAATGCTGGCGGCGAGGGCGGCGTCGGCCCGGCCGATGGTGAGTACGTCCACAATATCCTGCACACTGCCGGCCCCGCCGGAAGCGATGACGGGAATGGACAAAAGCTCGTTCAAGCGGGCATATACCTCGCAGGCATACCCCGCCCGCGTGCCGTCGTGGTCCATGGAAGTGAAGAGGATTTCCCCGGCGCCCCTCTCCTGCGCCTCGCGGGCCCAGTCGAAGAGCTCCCGCCGGGTAAAGCGCGAACCGCCGTGGGTGGTACATGTCCATCGGCCTTCCACGCATTTGGCGTCTATGGCCACCACCACAAACTGGCTGCCGTACCGGGAAGCGATGCGGCCGATGAGGGAAGGATCGGCCAGGGCGGAACTGTTGATGGAAATCTTGTCCGCTCCCGCGTCCAGCAGGCGCGCCGCGTCTTCCACTGAGCCGATGCCGCCGCCCACGGTGAAGGGAATGTCTATGCCCAGGGCTATGCGTTCCACCAGCTGCGCAAAGGTGTTGCGCCCTTCGCGGCTGGCGCTGATGTCCAGGTACACCAGTTCATCGGCCCCTTCCCGGGCATACCGGGCGCCCATTTCCACGGCGTCTCCCACCTCCTGGATGCCTTCGAAATGGATGCCTTTTACCACCACGCCGTTTTTGACATCCAGGCAGGGAATTATGCGTTTTGCAACCATAAGGAAATGTCTTTAAGGGTAATACGCTGCTCGTAAAGGGCCTTTCCCACAATTACTTTCCGAAGGCCCGCCTTGTCCAGAGAGCGGATGTCCTCCATGGAGGAAATGCCTCCGGAAACCGTGAAGGACAGGGAAGGGAAGGCCGATTGCAGCCGCACATACAGCTCTGTCGAGGGCCCTTCCAGCATCCCGTCGTGGGAAATGTCCGTGACTATGCTTTCCCCAAGGCCCAGGGGGAGGAAACGCTGCACCAGGTCTTCGATGGAAAGCGGAGCCTCTTCCAGCCAGCCTTTCACGGCAATGCGGCCGCCGCGGACATCGGCCCCCAGAATTATCCGGGCGCCGTAGCGCTGCAGCCACTGCCCGAAGAGCACCGGCTTCAGGGCGGCTACACTGCCCGCGATGGCATGGGTGGCGCCGGCGTCAAAAACAGCCTGCAGGGCCTCAGAATGAGCGATTCCGCCGCCCCATTCCAGCTGGCAGGAGACTGCGGAAGCAATGGTTTCCAGCACTTTCAGGTTGCGGGGCTCGCCGGCCTTGGCACCGTCCAGGTCCACCAGGTGGATGCGCTGCACCCCGGCATCGGCATACTGCCGGGCCAGGTCTGCGGGCACTCCGTCATATACTTTCTTCTGTCCGTAGTCACCCTTGGTGAGACGGACACACCGGCCGTCCATCAGGTCGATGGCAGGGATTATCTGAATCATAGCGCCAGGAAGTTATGGAGGATGGCGGCGCCCACGCCGCCGCTTTTTTCCGGATGGAACTGGGTGCCGTAGAAATTCTCCCAGCGAAGGGCGGCGCTGAACAGCACCTCCCCGTGGCGGCAGGTGGCAATGGTGTCCGGGCACAGCTCCGGGTAATACGAGTGCACAAAGTACACATAGCTTCCCCCGTCCAGGCCTTTGAAAAGCTTGCCCTCCAGATTGCCGATGCTGTTCCAGCCCATGTGGGGCACCTTGGCATCGGCATTTTCGGGGAACTTGCGCACGCGGGCGTCCAGAAGGCCCATGCAGTCCACCGGGCCCTCTTCGGAGCTCCGGCACATGAGCTGCAGCCCCACGCAGATGCCAAGAACCGGCTGCCGGAGGGTGCGGATTACGCTGTCCAGACCGCCGGCGCACAGGCTGGCCATGGCGTGGGCCGCGTTACCCACTCCGGGGAGTATCACTTTATCGGCCCGGCGGATCCTATCCGGATCGGCCGTCAGCTCATACTGCGCACCCAGGCGCTCCAGGGCATTTTGTACAGAGCGGATATTGCCTGCTTCGTAGTCGATGATAGCTATCATAACAGTCCTTTGGAGGAGGGTAAGTCGTAACTGAATACATTGCGCCGCACCGCCTGTTTCAGGCTGCGGGCGAAGGCTTTGAAAATGCCTTCGGCCAGGTGGTGGTTGTTTTCACCGCGGGCCTGCACGTACAGATTGGCCTGCATGGCGTTAGAAAGAGATTTGAAAAAGTGCTTGAACATCTCCGTGGGGACGTCTCCCACATATTCGCGGGTAAACTCCACGTCCCACACCAGTTCGCTGCGGCCTCCAAAATCCAGAAGCACCAGCGCCCGGCTCTCGTCCATGGGCAGTGCAAAACCGTAGCGGTCTATGCCCCGTTTGTCTCCAAGGGCTTTGCGAAGGGCTTCTCCGAGGGCTATGCCCACATCTTCCATGGTGTGGTGCTCGTCCACCTCCAAATCCCCTTTGCAGCATAACTGGAGGCTTATTCCGCCGTGCGTCACCAGCTGGCTTAGCATATGGTCCAGGAACTTCAGGCCCGTATCCACGGAGGAAGGCCCCTTGCCGTCAAGGTCTAATTGCAGGGAAATGTCCGTTTCGGCCGTCTTCCGCTGCACCACGGCGCTGCGTTCGCTGCTCCGGATGGTTTCCACAATCCCGGCCCAGCTCATCGGCCCCACCTGCAGGCCCTTGACACCCAGGTTGGCGGCCAGCTGCAGGTCTGTTTCCCTGTCTCCTATAACCCATGAGGAAGCCAGGTCGTAGCTGCCGTCCAGGTACTTGCCAAACATTCCGGTGCCGGGCTTGCGGCAGGGGGAGTTGTCGGAAGGGAAATGCCTGTCTATGAGGATGTCGTCAAACACCACGCCTTCTCCCCTCAGGGTGTTCAAAAGCAGATTCTGGGCAGGCCGGAAGGTGTCTTCGGGGAAGGCGGGCGTGCCCAGTCCGTCCTGGTTGGAGGCCATCACCAGCTCGTAGCCAAGGCCTGTGAGGGCCTTCAGGCCGCTGATGGCCCCGGGAACGAATTCCACTTTTTCCAGGGAGTCAATCTGTTCGTCGGCAGGCTCCCGCAGGAGCGTGCCGTCACGGTCAATGAAGATGGCTTTTTTCATAAGTTGCAAGGGATTGGAGAAGACGGTCGTTTTCTTCGGGGGTGCCGATGGTAAGGCGCAGGCAACCGGCGCAGCCCGGTACGCGGGAGCGGTTGCGCACAATGATGCCGTCCTGCAGCAGGTGGGCATACAGGGCGTCGGCGTCCTCTACGCGGGCCAGGAGGAAATTGGCGTCGCTGGGAAACACCCGGTGTACAAAGGGGAAGGAAGGCAGAGCGGCGGCGAGGCGCTCCCGCTGGGCCACAATCTCCTTCACTTCCCGGTCCCGGGGCTCTTCCAGGGCTTTGAACGCCAGCTCCTGGGTGGCCTGGGATATATTATAAGGGTATTTCACCCGGTTCATGAGGTCTATGACATAGGCATCGGCAAAGGCCATTCCCAGCCTCAGGCCGGCCATCCCGTAGGCCTTGGAGAAGGTTTGCAGCACCACCAGGTTGGGGTACTCCAGCACCTTGGAGCGAAGACTGCCGAGGGAACTGAAATCGGCATAAGCCTCGTCCAGCACCACAATGCCCGGGAACTGTTCCACTACGGAGAGGATTTCTTCGGTGGGGAAGGCGTTGCCGGAAGGGTTGTTGGGGCTACATAGGAAAAGAAGTTTGGTGTTGGCGTCGGCAGCTGCAAGAAGCTTGGAAACCGGCAGGGAAAAGTCCGGCCCTAAGGGAATGCCGCGCACCGGCACGTCGTTGATATCGGCCGCCACGGCATACATGCCATAGCTGGGCACGATGGTCACGGCGTTGTCCTGCCCCGGGGTGCAGAAAATGCGGAACATAAGGTCTATGGCCTCGTCGCTGCCGTTTCCAAGGAAAATATTCTCTACAGGAAGGCCTTTCAGGGCCGATACGCGGGCCTTGAGCACCTTCTGCCGAGGGTCCGGATAGCGGTTGTAGCCCAGTCCTTCGTAAGGGCTCTCGTTGGCGTCCAGGAAGACGTCCGGGTTGCCTTGGGCCTCGTCGCGGGCGGTGGAATAGGGGGAAAGGCTGCGGATATTGGGCCGCACCCACTTTTCAATCTTATTCATGGGTTCTAACCTTTACTGCGTTGGCGTGGGCCTGGAGGCCTTCTGCCTGGGCCATGTCAATAATGGTATCGCTTAGCCCTTTGAGGCCTTCGCGGGTAATCTCCTGCAAGGTCATCTTGCGGTAGAAACTGTCCAGGTTCACCCCGCTGAAGGCGCGTGCCCAGCCGCAGGTGGGAAGAGTGTGGTTGGTGCCGGAAGCATAGTCTCCGGCGCTTTCGGGGGTGTAGGGGCCCACAAACACGCTGCCGGCGTTGGTAATGCGATTGGCCATGTCCCAAGGCTTCTCCGTGGCAATGATCAGGTGCTCGGGGGCATAGGCATTGGCAAAGGCGATGCGGTCTTCGGCCGACGGCATTACCAGCACCCGGCTCTTCCCAAGGGCCTGCAGGGCAATGGCGCTGCGGGGAAGGGCCGATGTCTGGCGCTCCACTTCCTGCAGGACAGCCCGGCAGGTGGCCTCCGACTCGCAAAGGAGCATTACTTGGCTGTCCGGGCCATGTTCGGCCTGGGACAGGAGATCGGCGGCGGCGAAGGCGGCGGGGGTGGTATGGTCTGCGATAACCATCACCTCCGAGGGACCGGCGGGCATGTCGATGGCCACGGTGTCGGCGCTCAACAGTTGCTTGGCGGTGGTAACATACTGGTTGCCCGGGCCGAAAATCTTGTCCACGCGGGGAACGCTTTCCGTGCCGTACGCCATGGCGGCGATGGCCTGGGCGCCGCCCAGCCGGAAGATGCGGTGAATGCCGCAATAAGCGGCTGCATATAGCACTTCGGGGCTCTGGGCGGGGGTGCAGAGCACCACCTCGGCACAACCGGCAATCTGCGCCGGAAGGGCCAGCATGAGTACGGTGGAGAAAAGGGGAGCGCTGCCTCCGGGGATGTACAGGCCCACCCGGCCGATGGGCACCGGACGCTGGATGCAAGTGACGCCGGGGGCGGTCTCTATCCGGATTTCCCGCGGCTGCTGCGCCTGGTGGAAGGCGCGGATGTGGGCGGCCGCATCGGCCACGGCGGTCTTGACGGCGGGGGAGACGAGTTTTTCGGCCTTCCGGATTTCGGCCTGGTCCACCTCGATGGCGTCCAGCGGACGTGAGTCAATCTCCCGGGAAAGGGCGCGGAGGGCCTCGTCGCCTTGCTCCTTCACGCGCTGCAAGATGCCTTTGACGCGCTCCAGTACCGCCGGATTGTCGGAGGCGGGACGGCGGCACAGGGCTTCCCAGGTGTCCCGGGACGGGTTCTGCAGAATCTGAATCATATTTTAAGGAATGATTTTGTCAATGTTCAGCACCAGGATACCTTCGGCCCCTATCTCTTTGAGCCGTTTGATTTTGTCCCAAAGGTCGGCCTCGTCCACTACGGAGTGCATGGAGCACCAGCCTTCGGCCGCGAGGGGCATGATGGTGGGGCTGCGCATGGCCGGGATGATGCGGATGGCTTCGTCCACGGCGGTGGTGGGGATGTTCATCAGAAGGTACTTCTTGCCGCGGCTCACCATGGCCGAATCTATGCGGAAGAGCATCTCCTTGAGGATTCCTTCCCCTTCTTCTCCCATTTCCTTTCCGGAGATGAGGACGGCTTCCGAGTAGAAGACCTTCTCCACTTCCAGCAGGCCGTTGGCCACCAGCGTGCCGCCGGAGGAAACGATATCGAAGATGGCATCGGCAATGCCCGCGGCGGGCGCTACTTCCACGGAACCGGTAATGACCTGAACCTGGGCATCCACGTTGTTTTGCTGCAACCAGTTGTTGAGGATGTTGGGGTAGGAGGTGGCGATGCGCTTGCCGTTGAACCACTGGGGACCGTTGTAGTTCACGTTTTTGGGAACGGCCAGCGAGATGCGGCAGTTGCCGAAGCCCAGTTTTTTCACGATGCGCACGGGGAGTCCGCGTTCTTCCACTTCGTTCAGGCCCACGATGCCCAGGGCGGCGGTACCGCCGGAAACCACCTGGGGAATGTCGTCGTCCCGCAGGTACAGCAGTTCCAGCGGAAGGCCCTGGGCCTGCAGGAGGAACTTGCGGTGCGAGTCGTCCAGGCCGATGCCGATTTCCCTCAGCAGTTCGGTGGTCTCCTCGCTCAGACGTCCTTTGGATTGAATCGCTAAACGTAACATAAATATGTTTATAAATTTAATCTACCGTTACCCTCTCCCTAAATTCCTCCCTTCGGGGGAGGGACTTGCTATAAATAAAAATATCAATCATTTCAAAACAGACTCTCAAACAATAACAAAAATGGCTCACCGGGAGGGTGCCGGCAAGCCTTTTCTATTCATATACACATACGAAAAACCTACCGGGCCTGGGGGGTACGGTGGTGATGGTGGTATGCGTTCATTCTGGTCATCGGCTACAAAGGTATCAAGTTTTTTTAAGAATGCAAATATTTTTACATTCTTTCCGGCAGTTCAATGCCCAGTAGGGCCATGGCGCTGCGGAGTGTGCGGGCCAGCACCTGGATGAGCTCCAGGCGGAACTTGAGCACGGCCTGGTTCTCCTCCTTGAGGATGGGCGTGTCGTGGTAGTACTGGTTGAACTCCTTGGCCAGTTCGTAGGCGTAGTTGGCAATGATGGCGGGGCTCAGGGCGGCACCGGCTTCGGCCACCTTGCCGGGATACAGGCTAAGAAGCTGCGTGAGGCGGATTTCCTTGGCGGAGGGCTCTACGGACGCATGGATATCGGCCGGGCCGAAAGCCACGGCAGCCTTGCGCAGGATGCTGCAGATGCGGGCGTGCGTGTACTGGATGAAGGGACCGGTGTTGCCGTTGAAGTCTATGGATTCCTTGGGGTTGAAGAGCATAGTCTTCTTGGGATCCACCTTGATAATGAAGTACTTCAAGGCGCCAAGGCCTATCATATGGTACAGCTTCTCCTTTTCGTCTTCGGGCATATCGGCCAGTTTGCCGCTTTCCTCGGAGGTCTTCTTGGCCTCCTCGTACATGCTCTGGATAAGGTCGTCGGCATCTACCACCGTTCCCTCGCGGGATTTCATCTTGCCTTCCGGCAGTTCCACCATACCGTAGGAGAGGTGGTAAATCTGGTCTGCCCAGTCAAAGCCCAGCTTCCCAAGGATGAGTTTGAGAACCTGGAAGTGATAGTCCTGCTCGTTTCCCACCACATAGACGTGGGAATCCAGCTTGTAGTTGGTGAAACGGCGCTCTGCGGTGCCCAGGTCCTGGGTGATGTACACGGAAGTGCCGTCTCCCCTCAGGACCAGCTTGCGGTCCAGGCCGTCGGCGGTTAAGTCGCACCAGACGGAGCCGTCGGGATCCTTCACGAAGGCTCCCATATCCAGGCCTTTCTGCACCAGTTCCTTACCCAGAAGGTAGGTGTCGTGCTCGTAGTCCACCTTGTCGAAGGAAATGCCCAGGGCCTTGTAGGTCTGGTCAAAGCCATCAAACACCCAGCCGTTCATCCTGCTCCAGAGTTCCCTTACATGAGGGTCTCCGGCTTCCCAGTCCACCAGCATCTTGTGAACGTCTTCCAGTACCTCGGGATGCTCCTTCTCCAATTTGGCATAGGCCACATAGCAGTCTCCTACCAGGTGGTCTCCTTTCTTGCCGGTACTCTCCGGCGTGGCGCCATTGAAGAGCTTCTCCCAGGCGTACATGCTCTTGCAGATATGTACGCCGCGGTCGTTTACCAGAGTGGCCTTGATGACCTCGTTGCCGCAGGCCTTCAGGAGGCGGGACACGCTGTCTCCCAGCAGGTTGTTGCGGATGTGGCCCAGGTGAAGGGGCTTGTTCGTATTGGGGCTGGAGAATTCCACCATAATCCTGCGTCCGGTAGCGGGCAGCTGGCCGAAGTTTTCATCCTCTGCAATGGAGCGGAGGTTCTCAATCCAGTATAGCGGAGAGAACTGCAGGTTCAAAAAGCCCTTGACGCAGTTGAAGGCGGCAATTTCTTTCACATTTTCCACCAGCCATTGGCCGATGGCATTGCCGGAGGCGTCAGGGGCGGCGTGGGTAATCTTCAGGAGCGGGAATGTGACCAGGGTATAATCTCCCTCAAATTCCTTGCGGGTTACGGAAACCTGCAAGGAGGATTCGGGTACATCGGCCCCGTACAGGGCCTTGATAGCGGCAGCGGACTGCTGCTGGATAAAACTTTCTGCCGTCATCCCAGGTAGCCTTTAAGCAATTTGGAACGGGACGGGCTCTTGAGGCGGCGGATGGCTTTCTCCTTAATCTGGCGCACGCGCTCACGCGTGAGGCCGAAGCGCTCTCCAATCTCTTCCAGGGTCATCTCCTGGCAGCCGATTCCAAAGAAGGACTTCACAATTTCCCTTTCACGGTCTGTGAGGGTGCTCAGGGCACGCTCGATTTCCGTGTTCAGGCTCTCGTTCACGAGGCCCCTGTCGGCCGACGGGGAGTCGTCGTTGGGAAGCACGTCTAACAGGCTGTTGTCTTCTCCTTCCACGAAGGGGGCGTCCACACTGACGTGGCGGCTGCCCACGCGGAGGGTGTCGGAAATCTTGTCCTTGGGGACGTCAATCATTTCGGACAGTTCTTCGTTTGTAGGCTGGCGTTCGTTTTCCTGCTCAAAGCGGGTGAGGGCCTTGTTGATTTTATTCAGGGAGCCCACCTGGTTCAGGGGCAGACGGACAATCCGGCTTTGTTCGGCCAGGGCCTGGAGAATGCTCTGACGAATCCACCACACGGCGTAGGAGATGAATTTGAAACCGCGGGTTTCATCAAACTTCTCGGCGGCCTTGATGAGGCCCAGGTTGCCCTCGTTAATAAGGTCCGGAAGGCTGAGGCCCTGGTTCTGGTACTGTTTGGCAACAGACACTACGAAACGGAGGTTGGCACGGGTGAGTTTTTCCAGAGCCTCCTGGTCCCCTTTGCGGATGCGCTGGGCCAGTTCCACTTCTTCATCAGGAGTAACCAGCTCTTCACGGCCGATTTCCTGCAGGTACTTGTCCAGGGACGCGCTCTCGCGGTTGGTGATGGACTTGGTGATCTTTAATTGACGCATTATCTTACTATAAAAATTTCGGTCAGCTCCTCGCGTAAGGAACTGACCGGAATCCTATAGGTTTTTGCGGCAATCCCTTACTTGCCGAAACCAAAGTAGAAGGACCTTCTGTTCTTGTCCACGCCCTCAATGTAAATGGCGCGGGAAGCCTTCTTGGCCTTGGCTACGACATCTTCGGGTTTTGAAACGGACTCGTCATTCACATAGACGATAATGCTGCCTGCTTTGGCGCCGGCTTCGGCCATCTTGCCGCTGCCCAGGGAAACAATCTCCACACCGGACTTGAGTCCCAGTGCCTTCAGCGTTTCGGGCGATGCAGCTTTGAGGGTGGCTCCGTAGAAGACCATTCCTCCATCGGCCTGGGCCACTGCCTCCGTCTCGCTGGCTGCCTGGAAGACAACCTGCACTTCCTGCGTTTTTCCGTCACGGATATAGGTAATGGTGGCCTTGTCACCAGGATGATAACCGTTCACCTTGGCTTGTACAGAGGCACCATCGGTAATCTTCTGGCCGTCAATGGCCACGATGACGTCGTTCTCCTTCAGTCCGGCCTTGTCGGCAGCTCCTCCCTTCAAAACCTCGTTAATATATACGCCGGACACGGCGGAAAGTTTCATTTCGTCGGCAAACTTTTTGTCCACATTGCCCATGCGGATTCCCAGCAAGGCGCGCTTGACAGAGCCGAAGTCCATCAGGTCATCGGCCACACGCTTGACAATGTTCACGGGAACGGCGAAAGAATAGCCGCTGTAGGCGCCGGTCTGGGATACAATGGCGGTGTTGATACCCACCAGTTCACCCTTCTTGTTCACCAGGGCGCCGCCGGAGTTGCCGGGGTTTACGGCCGCATCCGTCTGGATGAAGGACTCAATCTTGAATTCTCCGCTGCCGTCGGGCATGGAACGGCCCTTGGCACTCACGATACCGGCCGTGATGGTGGAACGCAGCTGGGCGCCCAGCGGGGAGCCGATGGCCAGCACCCATTCTCCCAGGCGCAGGTTGTCGCTGTTGCCCATGGGAATGGTGGGAAGACCGGTGGCATCCACCTTGATGATGGCAACATCCGTGGCAGGGTCTGTACCCACAACGGTGGCGTCAAACTGGCGGTTGTCATTCAGGGTTACGGAAACCTTGGTGGCGTTGGCTACCACATGGTTGTTGGTAACAATATAGCCGTCCGGGCGGATGATGACTCCGCTGCCGCTGCCCCTCTGCTCCCGGGGCTGGCCAAAACCGTAACCGTTTCCAAAGCCGAAGAAGAACTCAAAGGGATCTACGGTACGGGACTGGCTCTGGACAGTTACTTCTACATATACGACGGCCTCCACGGCACTTTCCGCCGCGTAGGTAAAGTCCGGATAATCCGTTTCTGCCAAATTGACAGTGCGGTATTCTACAGCATTGCCCGAAGCATCCTTTACTACGGTAGCGGTGACGTCGGGCAGGGTGTTTTTCGGTTCAGTAGCTTTTACCACGCCAAAGGCGGTAAGTCCGCCTGCGAGGACAGATAATAGTACAGTCGTCATACTTTTATTCATAATATGGTGTTCTTTGTTTTTTCCAAGACCCCTTTTACTCAAAAGCTATGCCAAGGCTTGTTAGCCGTCGAAATAATGATCTTTATCCCGGGCTTTTCCCCGGAATCACCGAAATATTTGTAACTTTGCGGGAGAGCCGGAGGAAATAGGTCCCAAGTACGCGCCCGTCGTGAGGGCTGCTAAACTATATGCGTGCTATGATAAGCGAAGAAGAGAGACTGGACATAGGCGAAGCCTACTTCAAGGATGGCTATAAGAGTCTGTTTTGAAATGATTCAATAAATTCTTTATGTTTCTTTTTGGTAAATTCTCAAAAATTTTCACCCATAGGAACCCCTATGGCCAAAAATTTTCAAGAAAAATTTCCACAAAAATAAACTATAAATAAAAATATCAATCATTTCAAAAATAACCGTAGGACGGTTTTGATCACTTCCCCCATCTGGGCGGAGGTCTCCAGAGGGAATCCGAAGGCTGCCACTTGGTAGCCTTTTCCTTTGTAGAGGGTGGCGGCGGGAATGTCCGTGCCCTTGTAGCGGAGGAGAATCTGGCTGTCTTTGCCCACAGGGGCAATGCCGTCGGCATTGTCCACCTTATAAATCCTGGGAGACCAGGCCCGGTTGTAGGAGACGGTGGGAAGGCTGGACTGGCCCTGCGGAAGGGCAAAGCCGGACACGTCCCCGAAGTTGGTCACCCACTGGTATCCCAGCACCAGCTTCACGAAGGTGCGGGTGCTTTCCGGAGCCTGGGGTACGCCGGGATAGAGGGCATCCCAGGCGTCGGTGGCAATGTAGGAGCCGGACAGGAGCACGTTGCCGCCGTTGGCCGTGAAGGTGCGGAGGGCCTTCTGCAGGGCCTCCGGGAACACCTGGAACTTGTCCGGAACCGCGCCGCGGCCTATGCGGGTGGTGAGCTGCTTGCCGCAAATCAGATCTACGGCAAAGGCGTCGGATGTGCCGTCAAAGGTTTCGGATGAGGCCGATTCAAAGGCGTACCCGGCCTCCAGGATGGCTTTGCCGTGGGAGGCCACGAAGTCGAAGGTGTTGCCGGCAATCTGCGAGCCCGCCATGTCGGAGAAAGAGCCGCCGAAGCCCGGATTGTCGTTGGAGGTGTAGATGGAGTTGCGGTCAAAGTTGTTCACCGTGCCGCAGTAGAGGATATCCGTTCCCCACGGCACGCCGCTTTCCAGGTTGTCCGTAAAGCCGGCATATAGGGGCGTGTCAAACCAGGTAGGGGCCGATACCCGGGTGAAGTTGTTCACCACCAGCACCTTGCGGCTTTCGGCCGAAGGGAAGCCCACGGCCAGCACCTCTGAAGGGAAACTCTCGCCACCGGCGTTGCAGGCCGTTATCCTGAAGCTGTACACGTGGCCCGGCTCCAACGGCAGCCGGCAGGAGGGGGCCGATACCTGCCGTCCCCCGTCGAAGGCGCCGTCGTCCACGCGGGTGTAAACCTTGTAATAATCGGCCCCGGCCGTGGGCTCCTGCGAATCTTTCGTTTCGGCCCAGGAAAGCAGGGCCTGGCGGGTGCTGTCCAGCCGGGCGCTGAAAGCGTGTACCGGCAGCGGCTGCACCACATAAGGAACACCGTAGCGGGCGCTGAGGAATTTCAGGATGCCCTTATAGACACTGCGGCAGGCCGTGAAGCGGAAGGCCGGGTCCAGGCCGTACCGCATATCGGCAAAGTTCTGGTGGGAAAGCAGTTCCAGCAGAAGGGCCGGCACGCCGGTGGTGCGGCTTTCGCTATAGCTTCGGTCCCATATTTCGCGGCGGGTCCAGTCGGGCTCGTAGGCGGCACGGATGTCTTCCACCACCTGGGACTGCACCAAATCGGCCAATAGCCTGGAACTCAGTCTTTTTTCTCCGTTCGGAAGCATCTCGGAGCCTTCGCAGCGGAGCGTGTAGATGGCCAGGGTGCCAATGATGGAATCGCCTGGCGTAACGCCGGCGTCCGTGTGGAAGGCCAGGGACATGTCGATGGGAATCCTGCGCCCCTCTTTTCCCGGATTCACGGGGGAACCGCCGCTCATTTCCTTTACCCAGGCGCCCCGGCAGGCGTATTCCCTGGTGTATTCCTTTTCCCATTCGTCGGCAATGGAGAGGTCTATTCCGCTGTACTGCAGGTTGTAGAGGGCGCCTTCCACATAGGCGGGCAGGCCGGAGAGGCTTCCGCCCCTTTCCACCTTGCCCATACCGCCTCCGAAGCGTACGGCATCGGCCGTCACTACGCCCAGCTGGGAAGATACGTTGCTCAGCTCTACATATCCCTGCGTTCCTTTGTCAAAGACATAGGTTCCCAGGTACACCCACATGCCGCCGCCCATCTGCTGGTTCACGTGCCTCAGGGTTTCCCCGCCCAGGTGGTGGATGGTATAACGGGCGTCGGAAGTGCTTTCCGGGAGGGTCTTATAGCTTACATAAACGGCATAGGAACCCTTTTCCTCTATGGTGGGCCTCCAAATAATGCGGGCGGGCTCTTCTCCCTCGCGGGCGGTATGGATTTTCCGGGCGCTTCCTTTCTTGAAAGGCATGTCGTACCCCTTATAGACGGCACTGAAATCGGCAAATCCTTCTCCGGCATCCTGCCAGTCTCCGTTTTCCTGGTAGCGGCCGAGGGTGCGCACGGCGGGGCCCCGGCCTTCGGTAAAGGCGGGGTCGTTGTCACAGACCACTTCCCGGGTCTGGATGTCCCTTTCGCGCGGGGTTCTTGGCCACCACCAAAAGGCCGCTGGTATCTTTGTCTATCCGGTGCACCAGCACACCCATGCGCTCGTCC
>CAJOLS010000010.1 GCA_905235535.1 uncultured Bacteroidales bacterium | reverse complement strand
GGGTATCTACATCAATCCTACGGCAGCAACTGGTATCAACTTCAAAATTGACGGGACCGTTGAAGGAAGTAAAGTTGTATTCGGCAATAAGGTTTATGGCATTTATGTCACTGCCGGCAGTGATGACCAGCAAAGTGCCAATGTGACACTGGAAGGAGGATGCTATGAATTTGGAAACAACGTGCAACTGGGTGTTGACTGTTTCCCTCGTGCAGGAAAACTCGTCATCAAGAATGTCACGATGACTTCGAGCTACCCTTATTCGGGCTCTCCGCTTGTTTATTATTGGGGAGGGAAACCTGAGAACGAGAATTACGGGTGTGAACTGGAGAATGTGAATATTACCACCGAAGGTTCAGGTTGCCTGCAAATCGGCGATGCGAAAGGATTTTGGACCTCGGCTTCGGATCATACAGGTATATATATCGCATCCAAAGCTTTGGTGAAAAACTGCAGCTTCGAAAACAAAAAATACTCCAGGGAAAACTCCGACGGAAAATATAGTTGGATGGCCAGTGCACTGATGGCTGCCGTGAATTCTACTATTGATGTCGAGAGTGGTTCCTTCAAGGGCAGCACTGCATCGGCCTATGTGTTCTCTTCCGGCGGCACCATCAACCTCAAGGAAGGCACTTATACGGGAGACTTCAAAGCCGATGCGGATCGCTCCACGTACAACACAGCTGAATCCAACATCTATTATTCCTCATCTTGTGACATTACAGGAGTTACGAACAAGACAGAGCAGAACGAGCATTGCAAAATTGGGCAGAAGAGTTTTTAAGAAACAGTTTTGTCCTTCAACACGGAGGTTGGCACCGACCCTTGGTGCCAGCCTCTTTTTTATCCGGAAAGGAAGCCCTACGGGGAGATTTCAAAACTCTCAAGGGTATGCAGACCGGCTAAGGGGATGATTAGTAAAAAGAATTGCACGATTCGAAAAACTTCGTAATTTTGCAGTGTCGTTGGAAAATGACGTTTCTAGAGAAACAATCAGGCATCTTATCCCAAGTGAGATGCCTTTTTTACCTCAAAGAAATAGAGCCAAGGGGTGTAGTTTGGGACTTGGTCCCCTATTCACAAATCAGCGTGGCCGATGTGCAGTCCTTCACCAGTACGGTGGTGTAGGTGCCTTTGGAACGCCCGGCGGCAGGGAAGACGCACATCATATTGTTGGAGGCGCGGCCGCAGAGCATGGCCGGGTCCCGCTTGGAGGGGCCTTCCACCAGCACTTCCAGGCGCTTCCCAATCTGGGCGCGGTAACGTTCCAGGCTCTTGCGGTTCTGCAGCTGGATAATCTCGTTCAGCCGGCGGTTCTTTTCATCGGCCGGAACGTCGTCCTTCATGGTGCGGTTGGCCAGGGTGCCCGGACGGTCCGAATACGCGAACATAAAGGCCCAGTCAAAGCCCACGGCTTCCATCAAAGAAAGCGTATCCTCGTGGTCCTGGGGCGTTTCCGTGCAGAAACCGGCAATCACATCCGTGGTAAGGCCGCAATCCGGCATCACTTCCCTTATTTTGGCCACCCGCTCCAGATACCACTCGCGGTCGTACTTGCGGCGCATCAGGGACAGCATGCGGGAGCTGCCGCTCTGGACAGGCAGGTGGATGTGCTTGCAGATATTGGGGTGCGCGGCCATGGTATAGATAACCTCGTCGCTGATATCCTTGGGATGGGAGGTGGCAAAGCGCACGCGAAGGTCCGGGGCGATGGCGGCCACCCGCTCCAGCAGGTTGGCAAAGGTCACCGTCTCGGTTTCGCTCTTCCACAGATAGCTGTCCACGTTCTGCCCCAGGAGCGTAACTTCCTTATACCCTTTCTGGTACACGTCGCAGGCCTCCCGTACAATGGAATGGGCGTCCCGGGAACGCTCTGCCCCGCGGGTATAGGGCACTACGCAGTAGGAGCACACGTTGTTGCATCCCCGCATGATGGAGATAAAGGCCGATATGCCGCCCCGGTCCGTGCGGACGGGAGCAATATCGGCATAAGTCTCTTCCCGGGAGAGGAGCACGTCAATCTGGGGATGGTCCGGGGTGAGGGCTTCCAGCAGGCGGGGCAGGGAGCGATAGGCGTCGGGGCCCACCACCAGGTCCACCTTGCGGGTGTCCAGCAGCTTGTCCTTGAGCCGCTCCGCCATGCAGCCCACGATGCCCACCACCAGGCCGGGCTTTCGGGAACGCAGCTGATGGAACGCCTCGATGCGGCCCCAGATGCGCTGCTCGGCATTGTCCCGGATGCTGCACGTGTTGGCCATGACCACGTCGGCCTGGTCCATTTCTTCCGTACGGGAATACCCCGCCTTTTCCAATATGGAGAAAATGACCTCGGTGTCGTTCACGTTCATCTGGCACCCGTAGGTCTCAATATAGGCTTTCTTTTTCATCGGGTGCAAAGATACGAAAAAAAATCACTACCTTTGCGTTTATGAAAGCCTGGAAGCATATCGGCATTTTTCTTGTAGCGGCGCTTCTCGCCTGCTCATGCGGCGTATCCAAAGTGAAGGATATCACCCTCACTTCCGTGGGCATCCAGTACATTGTCCCCACATCGGCCCGCTCCATGGACGCCAAGCTGGAACTGGGCGTCAACAACCCTGCCATGGGCTTCGCCGTCCAGGAAGTGACGGGCACCGTCCGTTACAAAGAGAAAGAATTGGCACACTTTATGACTGGCCCTCTGCAGCTGGAGGGAAAGAGCGAGCAGGTGTATGAACTTCCCTGCACCGTTGTCCTGGCCGAAGGCGCTTCCCTGCTGGATATCCTCATCGTGGCCTCCAAGGGCAACCTGAAAGGGTTGAAGGCCGATGTGGATGTTCAGACCGCCCTGAAAAAGAACGGAGTGCTGAGGGCGCCCTTCCGCTTCCGGGACCTGGACCTTCAGGAACTGTCACAACAATAGATTATGAAACGTTTACTCCTTATATTCGGATGGATGCTGCTGGCCGCACACGGCCTGCAGGCACAGGAAGTCGAGACCATAGCTCCCTTAGATTCGGCCCTGCTGGGGAAGAATATCTTCTCCATCCTGGGGCCCGGCGCCAAGGTGCACCAAAGTGCCGAGGTACGGCAGGCCATGGCCCAGTATGTGGAAAAGAATGCCGGCAAGTCCGTCTCCGGCTACCGCATCCGCGTCTTTTACGACAACTCCCCCCAGGCCCGTACCCGTTCCGAAACCATTGAACAGAACCTGCTGGAGCAGTATCCCGGGTACAAGGTGTATCGCAGTTTCGAGAGCCCCAACTACAAGGTGCTCATCGGCAATTTCCGCTCCAAGGACGAGGCTCTCCGCCTTTTCAACATGCTCAGGAAGAGCTATCCCACCGCCTACATCATCAAGGACAGTATTGAGTATCCCCTCTAATGGCAGCCATCAAACAGGGACTTGAACAGAAACTTCAGCAGAAGCTTTCACCGCTCCAGATTCAGACCATCAAACTGATCGAAATGCCGGTGCAGGCCCTGGAGCAGCATGTGCGGGAGGTGCTCAACGACAACCCCGTGGTGGACGACACGCCCCAGGGAGGTTCGGACGAAGAACCCCGCGACGTGTCCATCTCCCAGGTGGAAGCCCAGGAGCAGAGCGGCGGTTCCCTGGAAGAGAATTACGGTCCCCAGGACGACGACATCCCGTCCTACAACCTCCACGTGAACAACTGGGGCAAGGACGAGAGGCCGGAATACAACACCTTCTCCGTCAAGCAGAGTTTCACCCAAAGCCTGCAGGAGCAGCTGGGATACCGCAACCTCACGGAACACCAGCGCACCGTGGCCGGCTTCATCATCGGCTCCCTGGACGAGGACGGATATCTCCGCAGGGACATCGAGTCCCTGGTGGACGACCTTGCCTTCCGCGCCGGCGTGGAATCATCGGCCGAAGAAGTGGAGCAGATGCTGGGGGTTATCCAGGAGTTCGAGCCCTCCGGCGTGGGGGCGAGGGACCTTCGTGAATGCCTTCTGCTGCAGCTGGAAGACAAGAAGCGCACGCCATCGGTGGAAAACGCCATCCGCGTGCTGGAAACCCAGTTCGAGGCTTTCAAGAACCGTCATTTCCAGAAGATTATGACCCGCCTGCACCTGAGCGAGGACCAGATGAAGGCTGTGCTGGATGAAATCCGCCGCCTCAATCCCGCCCCGGGAGGCCAGATAGACGATTCCTACAACGACCAGGCCCAGCAGGTGGTGCCGGATTTCCAGCTGGACTACGAAAACGGCCAGCTCATCCTGAGCATGCCGCGCTTCTCCATTCCGGAGCTCCGCATCAACCGCAAATATTCGGAGATCATGGAAAACGGCCGCCTTTCGGAGTCCAAGGCCGACAAGGAAGCCGCCAGTTTCGTGAAGCAGAAGATAGATTCGGCCAAGTGGTTCATAGAGGCCCTGCGCCAGCGCCAGAACACGCTGGAAAGCACCATGAAGGCCATCATAGATTTCCAGCACGATTACTTTATAGACGGGGACGAAAGCTCGCTCAAACCCATGGTCCTCAAGGACATAGCAGAGAGGACGGGCTTTGACATCTCCACCATCTCCCGCGTGGTGAACAGCAAGTGGATAGAAACCCACTTCGGCATTTTTCCGCTCAAGTATTTCTTCTCCGAAGGCCTGGAAAACAGCGAGGGAGAGGAAGTGAGCACCCGCGAAATCAAGAAAGTCCTTCGCGAAATGGTGGATGGCGAGGACAAGCACAACCCCCTCACGGACGACGAACTGGTGGACGGCCTGGCCGCCAAGGGCTACAAGGTGGCCCGCCGCACCATCGCCAAATACCGCGCCCTGCTGGACATTCCCAAGGCAAGGCTGAGGCGGGAACTCTAAGATTATTGTTAAGCGCATTGATATATGGCTAAAAGAGAAATCAAGTTCTCCCTGGTTTACAGGGACATGTGGCAGAGTTCGGGCCGATATACCCCCCGGGTGGACCAACTGGTGGAAGTGGCTCCGGCCATCATTGACATGGGCTGCTTCGACCGCGTGGAAACCAACGGCGGCGCTTTCGAGCAGGTGAACCTCCTCTTCGGAGAAAACCCCAACAAGGCCGTGCGTGCCTGGACGGCCCCTTTCCACAAGGCGGGCATCCAGACGCACATGCTGGAGCGCGGTCTCAACGCCCTGCGCATGAACCCCGTGCCGCTGGATGTGCGGGAACTCATGTTCAAGGTGAAAAAGAAGCAGGGCACGGACATCGCCCGTTCCTTCTGCGGCCTCAACGACCACCGCAATCTCAAGGGCTCCGTCATCGGCGCCAAGAAGGGAGGCATGATTTCCCAGGTGGCCCTCTCCATCACTTACTCTCCCGTGCACACCGTGGAGTACTACATGGGAATAGTGGACAAAGTGGTAGAGTACGGGGCCGATGAAATATGCCTCAAGGACATGGCCGGCGTAGGCCGTCCCACTTTCCTGGGCCGGCTGGTGGCCGATATCAAGAAGAAATATCCGCACATCAAGGTGCAGTATCACGGCCATACCGGCCCCGGCTTCTCCGTGGCCTCCATGCTGGAAGTGGCCCGCGCCGGTGCAGACTATCTGGATGTTGCCGTAGAGCCCCTTTCCTGGGGTAAAGTGCACCCGGACGTGATAACCATCCGCGAAATGATGAGAACGGACGGTTTCCTGGTGAAAGACCTGAACATGGACGCCTACATGGAAGTTCGCCGCCTCACCCAGAAGTTCATAGACGATTTCCTGGGATACTGGATCAATCCCACCAATGCCCAGATGACGTCCCTGCTGGTGGGCTGCGGCCTGCCCGGAGGCATGATGGGCTCCATGATGGCCGATTTGCAAGGGTTCCAGGGCGCCATCAACGCCGCCCAGCGTGCCCACGGCCGTCCCGAAATGAGCCTGGACACCCTGATGGTGAAGCTCTTCGAAGAGGTGGAATACGTATGGCCCCGCCTGGGTTACCCGCCGCTGGTCACTCCTTTCAGCCAGTATGTGAAGAACACGGCCCTGATGAACCTGTTCAACATGCTCAACGACAAGCCGCGCTGGACCACCATAGACAAGGACACCTGGGGCATGATCCTGGGCAACATGGGAAAACTTCCCGGGGAACTGGCTCCGGAGATTGTGGCCCTGGCCAAGGAGAAAGGCATGGAATTCAGCACCGGCAACCCGCAGGACAACTATCCCGACGAACTGCCCAAATACCGCAAGATGATGGACGAGAAGGGCTGGGACTACGGCGAGGACGAAGAAGAACTCTTCGAACTGGCCATGCACGAGCGTCAGTACCTGGATTACCGCAGCGGCATTGCCAAGGAGCGCTTCGAAAAAGACCTGGCCGATATGAAGGCCAAGGCCGGCGCCCCCATTGTGGTGGAGCGCCCCGTGGTGGAAATGCCCAAGTTCTCCGTGGAGGAATACACCGCCAGGTATCCCAAGGCCACTCCCGTACAGTGCCCCGTGAAGGGCCAGCTCCTGTGGGAACTGGACGTGGACGATGCCTCCAAGGCTCCCGTCGTGGGCCGCAAGGTGAAGGCCGGGGAAGTGGTGGGCCATGTCCAGACGTACTACGGCATAGAAGACATTGTTGCGGCCGTGGACGGTTTGCTGGTCGCGGTCCTGGGCAAACAGGGAGACAGCGTGGCCAAGGGAGAGATTATTGCCTTCGTTCAGTAGAAAAGTTATTATTTTTCTTCCGAAAAATCGGGGAAAACCCACAAAATACTCCTAAAACAACACAATCTTTTCACCGGTTGTGTTGTTTTGTTTTATTGTATCTTATCTTTGGCTCCATGAGAATCTTAGACCTTGTACCGGATGAGCGGCCGCGCGAGAAGATGCGCCTGAGGGGAGCCAAATCGCTTTCCAATGCCGAGCTGCTGGCCATCCTGCTGGGCAGCGGGACCGGCGGAAAAAACGTGATGGAAGTGGCGCAGGAGCTGATGGTCTGCGCCGGGGGACGGCTCACCCTGCTGGGAGCCATGCCCTTGGAAAAACTGATGGAGCAAAAGGGGGTGGGGGAGGTCCGGGCCATAGCCATTGCGGCCGCCCTGGAGCTGGGAAGGCGCTGCTTCGAAGAAGTGTCCCTCATGGACAAGCGCTCCGTGACCACGCCGCAGCTGGTCTATCAGATTATGCTTCCCGTGCTGAAAAACCTGGACCACGAAGAGTCCTGGATCCTGTACCTGAACCGCGCCAACTATCTCCTGGGCAAGGAAATGATTACGGTGGGCCGGATGGAGACCACTCTCATCGACACGCCGCGCATCGTGCGAAGGGCCATCGAAAAACAGTGCACCCATGTGGTGCTGGTGCACAACCACCCCTCCGGCCAGGCCCTTCCCTCCCAGGCCGATATCCGCCAGACGGATATTCTGCGCAAGGCGCTGCGGACGGTGGAAATCGGCCTGATGGACCATGTGATTATTGCCGAAGATTCCTTTTTTTCCTTTTCGGAGGACAAGCTTGTGAAGATGTAAACAGGATTTTATTATATTTGTATTTGGAACCCTAATTCTGCATCTTATGAAAGTCGTCAATCTTGGGGAGAACAACACCGTTCTCAACAGTTTCATCGCCGAAATCCGTGACGTCCGCATCCAGAAGGACCGTCTCCGTTTCCGTACCAATATGGAAAGGATAGGCGCCATCTTCGCCTACGAGATATCCAAGACCCTGACGTACTCGGAAAAGGAGGTTAACACCCCTCTGGGCGTTGCCAAAGTGTCCACCCCGGACAATACCCTGGTGATAGCGGCCATCCTCAGGGCCGGCCTGCCCCTGCAGGAAGGTTTCCTGAGTGTGTTCGACCACGCGGAGAGCGCCTTCCTGGCCACTTTCCGCAAGTCCGGCAAGGGAGATTATTTCAAAGTAAGGGCCGATTATTGCACCTGCCCGCCCCTGGAGGGCAAGACCGTCATCCTGGTAGATCCTCTGCTGGCCACCGGCGCTTCCATGGAAGTAACCCTCCAGAAACTGGAAGAGGAAGGCGGCCAGGCGGCCCATACCCACATGGTGTGCCCCATTGCCAGCCGCTATGCCGTGGACCAGCTGTGCCAGAAACTGGACAGCACCTACACCCTTTGGGTAGCCGCCATCGACGAAGAACTCACCAGCCACAACTACATCATCCCCGGCATGGGAGACGCCGGAGATCTTGCCTTTGGCGAAAAACTATAGTACTCACTATCAACCCTCTCCGGGACTGGCACACCATATCCTGCGCCAGATCTTATCAGCGACCGTTCGTTTTTGTGTAATCGATATGGTAGGATATCTGTATTCCCAGATACTACCAATCCTCGATTCCTGACAGCAAGCGTTTTTTGCCGATAATGCTTGCCGCGACGTAAGGTGGTCGCCGGTCCTCACTTTTCCTGGTGACCTGCGACGTTGGAATGCGTAGATGGCCGAAATAGGGAGGAGGTAACGGAGAGCCCGAACTATCAAGGCTTGCATTCAGTACCTCCCCTCGGTTAAGGGCCTTCTTAAAAGAAAAAGTTTTTTGCAAAAGATAGCAGTCTGAATGGTATAACAAAAGTCCCTCCCCTGAGGGGAGGGATTTGGCGTCACTGCAACTTCGGGTGGATGATGGGGCTCGAACCCACGACACTCGGAACCACAATCCGATGCTCTACCAGCTGAACTACATCCACCATACTTGGGACTGCAAATGTAAGGATTATTTTCGGAATACCAAAAATATTTTGCCGCCCCCCCGGAGAAATCTCTAATAGAGACGGTAGTTTTCCTGCTTGATGACGTACTCGTCGCTTTCCTTGGCAATTACATTCAATACCAGCGTGAGGCCCGTGAAGGTGGGAAGGTCTTTTGTGGAGATGCTGAAAATGCGTTCTTCGGTTACCAGATCGTCCTCGTCCTCGTGCAGGGGATCCTCATTGAAGCCCAGGTGTTCTGCATAGAGGTTCAGGGTATTGTTTTCCATCTGGTAGTAGAAGTTGATGACGTGGGCATTGTTGGACTTCTTCAGGCGGGTGAACACAAGTCCCAGGTTGATGTAGCCTCCGCTGATTCCCTGTACGTCCAGTTCCAGGGGGTCTTTGGACAGTTCTTCCGGGTCTTCCAGCTCTTCGGCTTCCACAAACTGGGAGCGGTACACTTCCTTGAGACGGATGTCCAGATCCCGGTTGAGGATGTCGTAAATGGCGTAGAAGCGGGCCCCTTCAATTTTCCACTTGTCTGCGCCCACGGCGTCTTCCACCGGATTGAGGACATAGCCGTAGTCGTTGAAGAGGACGCCTTTTTCCACATTGACCATATCCCGGACATTGGTCTGGGTATAGGTATCTTTCAATTCACAGGACCAGCAGGCAAGCAGGCTGGTGATAAGGAGGGGAATGAACTTTTTCATGCGTTCTTGGTTTTGCTTCTGGTTGGATGTGCAATTAACTGTATGTCAATATCTTCTACCGTGAACCCTTTAAATTTGCGGCGTCTCAGGTGGGAGGCTACCAGCATATTCAGTTCCTCGTCAATGATGTCGCGGTAGGTATGGTTCTCCCGGTCGTAGAGATGGATGTGACGGATTACGTTCACGTCAAAGAACATCTTGCTGGTTGCCGACAGGCGGCGTCCGTAGATGCGGTTGTCGGCCAGCTGGGAGAGGATGTTATAAACGGATGCCACGGTTACGTGGGAGCCTTGTCTGGACAACTGTTCGCAGACCATGTCGGCCGATGCATGTCCGAGGCCCATCATGACTTCGTGGACGGCCAGCCGCTGGCGGGTGGCCTTGAGGTTGTGACGGCGCAACTGGGTGCGGAACTCGTCCATGGTGGGGATGGGGAGGTTGGTTTGGGGCATTTTGTCAAGTGTTTAGCAGAGCCTCTGCGTTGGCTATGGCAGCGGGGGTGACAGTGGCGCCGGAAAGCATCCGGGCCAGTTCCTGTATGCGCCCTTCGCGGTCCAGGCTCTTGATGGTGGTATGGTTGTCCGTTTTGCTTACCAGGTAGTGGGCATGGCCCTTGGCCGCCACCTGGGGAAGGTGGGTAATGGCAAAGACCTGCATGTCGGCTCCCATCTGGCATACGAGGGAGCCCATTTTGTCGGCGGCCGATCCCGACACGCCGGTATCTATTTCGTCGAAGACGAGGGTGGGCATCTGGGTGAGGCGCGCCATCACGGACTTGAGGCTGAGCATGATGCGGGACAGTTCACCGCCCGATGCCGCCTTGGCAATGTCCGCAGGGGCCTTTCCGGTGGAGGAGAAAAGGAATTGGACGTAATTGGCGCCCAGCAAACCGGCGGGCGAGGGGGTTACGTCCACCTGGAATACCGCATGATCCAGTTCCAGGCCGTGCAGGACCTTCTCGACGGCCTGCGCAAACGGACCGGCCGCGGCCTTGCGTTTGTTGTCTATGGCAGCACAAAGTTCCCGGTGCCTGGCTTCCAGGCCTACCAGTTCCTTTTGCACGCGGGCGCATTCTTCTCCGAGAGAAGAGGCGTCCCGGACCAGTCCCTCCAGATAATCCCTTTCCGCTATGAGCTCTTCCACCGTTTGCAGCCCGTGCCTGTGCAGCAGGCTGTACAGGAGCGAAAGCCTTTCTTCCACTGCCTGCAGCCGTTCGGGGGAAACCTCGGTGCGGCTGTTCACCGTCGCCACTTCGGAGGCAATGTCCTCCACTTCCAGCCGGGCCGATGTCACCCGCCGGGCCAGCTCCGTCAAGGAAGGGATGAAGGCCCCCGCTTTCTCCAAAAGGCGGGAGGCTTCGCGAAGAAGGTGGGCGGGGGAGGCGCTTTCCTCCGAGGCGGGGGATAGAAGTTCTTCCACGCCGCAGAGGGTCTCTTTGATTTGTTCGGCGTGGGCCAGCTCGTTCTGCTCGGCTTCCAGGGTTTCCAGTTCTCCGGCCTGGAGCTTGGCCTCGTTCAGCCGCTCCCAGCGGGCGCTGTTGTACTCCTGCTCGGCCATGGCCCGGGCTTCACGCTCCTGGAGCGTTGCCAGTTTCTTGCGGGTGTCCAGCACCTGCATCCATACCGAGCCGCATTCCTCCCTCAGTTCCATGGTTCCCGCCCAGAGGTCCAGGGCGTCCAGGCGGAAGCGCTCTTCGGCCAGGCGCAGGGTCTGGTGCTGGGAGTGGATGTCCACCAGTTCGCGGGCAAGGTCCTGCAGGACGGGCAGGGTGACGGGCTCGTCGTTGGCAAAGCTGCGGGAACGGCCGCTCAGGGCCACCGTACGCCGCAGGATGAGGCGGTCTCCTTCGTCGGGGATATCGGCCTCGCGGAGGATTTTCCTCACGGCGGGCGTTATCCCGAACTCGGCCTCCACAATGCAGTTGTCTCCGGCGGGACCCACCATGCCGGCATCGGCCTTGGCGCCCAGAACCAGCGACAATGCCCCCAGGAGGATGGATTTGCCGGCTCCGGTCTCTCCGGATATAATGATGAGACCCTCCGGAAACGCAGTGTCCAAAGAGCCTATCAAAATGTAATTGGAGACCGAGAGGCTGTACAGCATGGCTTATTTGCCGCTCTCGATATCGATGGGATTCTCGTTTTGTGCCTTGCGGTAGAAGAGTTCACCGTTCTCGAATTCCGCGATGGCGGTGAGGTCCGGTTTGGGCTGGCGCTCGTAGTACTTGGAGATTTCAATCTGCTCCTTGTTCTCGAAGACCTCTTCCATGGTGTCACGGTCTCCGCGGAACTCGTCCAGTTTCTTCATGAGTTCCTTCTTTTCGGCCACGGCAATCTGGTTGGCGCGCTTGTAAAGGATGACTACTGATTCGTAAATGTTTCCGGTGGGGGCGGCCAGGTTCCTGATGTCGCGCGTCACCGTATTCACGGGTACTTTTTTCTTGCTTTCCATTATCTGAATTTTCCTTATTCTATATTAAATGTACACGGGCTGCGGGAGGATAGTTTCAAAAAAATTTTTTGTAACTCTTCTAATTCTCGGTGTCCACGGTGTCTCCGCCGCGGCCCAGGATTTTCTGCACCTGGCGGTACAGGCGGTCCAGCTCCGGGCGGTGTTTGGACTCGGGATACTCACCCACAAAGTTCAGGTAATCGTCAACAAAGGTGAGATAACGTTCCTTCTGCTTCTGGACAACGCTGAGGCGGGCATAGTGATAGGAAGACATGGCCGTGTAGTACAGCACATCCTCGCGGTAGAAGTTGTCCGAATTCTCCTTGAGCACATTCTGCAGCTTGACGCGGGCCGCCGGATAGTCTTCCATCTTGTAATACAGTTTGCCGGCTTCCAGGTCCTTGCGGTCCAGGCGGTCCTGGAGGTCTATGATCATGTCTTTGCAGGCGGGGATGTGGGCATCGTCCGGGCGTTCACGGATGAATTCCGTGATGGCGGCCATGCAGGCGCGGGTGGGCAGCTGGTCCAGTTCCCAGCGGTACGTGGCCCTGTACAGGCAGTCCAGGCGGTAGAACTGGGCTTCTGCGGCAAAGGGGCTGCGCGGGAAATTCTCCACAAAGCGGGCAAAGTTGGATTCGGCTGTGTAGTAGTCCTTGAAACGATAGTTGGACAGGCCCCAGTAGTACTGGACGGTGTCGTCCCTTTCGGTGCCGTTGGTGAGCACCGCCATGGATTCGAACAGCTGGGCCGCCTTCTGGTACTTCTTCTGGTTGAAGTAGTTCATGGCGGCTTCGTACTTGGCATCTACGTCTCCGGACGCCAGCAAAACCTCATACTGGGATTTGCAGGACAGGGCGGCGAGGCACAGGGCCAGAAGAGCGGAAAGTCTCAAATATTTCATCGTAAGCGTTTAGTTTGCTTGTTCCAGGAGGAATTTCTCGGCATCACGGGCGGCCATGCAACCGGAACCGGCGGCCGTGATGGCCTGGCGGTAGCGAGGGTCCTTCACGTCTCCGGCAGCGAACACACCCGGGATGGACGTCTCGCTGGTGCCGGGCTTGGTGACCAGGTAACCGGCGGAATCCCTTTCCAGGTAGGGAGCAAAGAGCTCCGAGGCGGGCGTGTGGCCGATGGCCAGGAAAAATCCGTCGATGGGAATATCAAAAACGGTGCCGTCCTTGCGCAGGAGCCGGGCTCCGGTAACGCCCATGGCGTCTCCCAGCACTTCCTGGGTGTTGCAGTTCCAGAGCACCTCGATATTTTCGGTGGAGAGAACCTTGTCCTGCATGATCTTGGAAGCGCGGAATACATCCCGGCGCACAATCATGTAAACCTTCTTGGCCAGGCCGGCCAGGTACAGGGCGTCTTCGCAGGCGGTGTCTCCGCCGCCTACCACGGCCACAGTGCGCTTGCGGTAGAAGAAACCGTCGCAGGTGGCGCAGCCGCTTACGCCGGCTCCCTTGAATTTCTCTTCCGAGGGCAGTCCCAGGTACTTGGCCTGGGCGCCGGTGGCGATGATGAGGCTTTCGGCCTCTATCTGCGTCTGGGCGTCAATGGTTACCTGGAAAGGCCGATGGGAAAGATCCACGGCGGTGGCAGTGCCCTGGCGGACATCGGCCCCGAAATTACGGGCCTGCTGCCTCATATTCTCCATGAGGGTGTTGGCGTCCACTCCCTCCGGGAAACCGGGGAAGTTTTCGATGACGGTGGTGGTGGTGAGCTGGCCGCCCGGCTGGATGCCCTCATACACGACGGGGGACAGATTGGCACGGGAGGCATATATGGCGGCGGTGAATCCGGCGGGACCTCCGCCCAGGATCAGGCATTTCGTATGTTCCATATAATAATAGGCTTTATTGCAATAAAACGGTTGTATAATCCGGCTGGTAGATGATGCGGCGGATGGCCACATTGTGACAGCCGTCATTTTCATCGGCTTCAAACAGGAAGTCTGTATGCAGGCCGCGGCTGCGCTCCAGGCCCAGCTTGTGGGTCCAGGCCAATCCGTAGCGGGCCACTTTCCGTACGAAGTAACTGGCCGTGTCGTATCCCTGGAAGGCGAACTGCGAAGGTTCTGTACGGAACAGGGCGCGGTAGGCATGGACGAAGGCATCCACCTCCGGGCTGCCGTAGTTCACGTGATAGGCGGTGCTGATGTGGGAAGAAACGTCGTGCAGGGCGGTTCCGTCTATGGAATCGAAGTTGCGCACCTTTGAGGGGGCATACATCACGATATCGTACCCGCGGGCCTGCATGATGCCCAGGTTGCGCACCACATCTCCCACGAAAGCTTCGCTCTCGGAGGCCACCAGCACGCGGTTCACCCCATGCTTTACCAGGCTCTGGTTCAGGGAGTCGGGCATGGCGCGGCCCACGCTGAGCTCGTAGCTCAGAATGTGGTAATTGAGTTCCCTGCGGGCCAGGGAGGTGCGCACGTTCACGGCAGCCTGCACGTTGCTGGCGTTCTTCTCGCTTATGAACAGAATCTTGTCTCCGTCGTTCAAGTCTTCCTGGACCCATTGGGCCAGGTCTTCGTACTGGTTTTCCGCACCGGCGGGAGCCTGGATGAAGCGGCGGTAGTTGATGGCCAGGCTGGCGGCTTTCTGGTCTAAAGGCGAGATGAGCGGCACACGGCCGTCCACCATCTGCAGCATCACTTCCACATCCCGTGAGGCCACGGGGCCCAGCACAAAATCGCTCTTGCACAGGACGTCCACATCGGGCATGCCGGCGTAGAGGTCGTGTACGTGCATGTTAACCTTGAGGCCGTCGGCCTCCATATCCCTCAGGGCCATGAGAACACCGGAGTAAAAGTCCATATTGGCTTCGGTGGCGCTGTTTCCCACCTTCAGGGGGAGCAGCAGGGTAAAATCCACCACGTCCTTGGGCTGGGAAACTATGTAGCGGTCTTCTTCCGGCTCTTGCCGGGGCGTAACAGCTTCCTCGACAGGGGATTCCACTTCTGCCTCCGGCTGCTCCACCACCGGTTCTTCCACCGGCTGCACGGGTACATATACAGGTGCACCTTCTTTCCGGACGGGTATGCGCAGTACCTGACGGGTGGTCAGTTTGCGGGTCTGGAGCTGGTTGTAGTCCATGATTTCCTGCACGCTCACATTGTAGCGGCGGGCGATGTCCTCAATGTCTTCATACCAGCGCACCGTGTGCTCCTTGTATTCTTCCTGCGGTTGCTGAGGCCTGGCAGGAGCAGCCTCGGCGGCCTTTTCCGCGGCCATATCCGCCACTTTCTGCCTGTCAACGGGGATGAGCAGGATGCTGCTTTTCTGCAGCCCGGTTTCCCGCAGGCTGGGGTTGGCGTCGTAGAGGTCCTGTTCGGTTACACCGTAGGCCTTGGCGATGCTGTAAAGGGTCTGGCGCTCCAGCACCAGGTGGGCATAATAGACCTTCCCGTTCAGTTTCACCTTCTCGGAAGAGATGGTAACCGGCGTGGGAACATAGTCCTGGGCCAGGGCGGCGGTGCAGGATAGTATCAGCAAAGATGCCAGGAGGGCGATGTGTCTTTTCATATTTAGCAGGTTATAGGGTGGCGGCAAAGTCTGAGAGGGCCTTGCAGAAGGCATCCCAACCCAGCCTTTTCTTTTCCTGGAGGATGGCTGCGTGGCAGCTTTCCTGAAGGGAAGGGTTGTCAAAATAACGCAGGATTTCTTTCCGGATGGCCGGGGCCGATGCTTCCTGTGCGACAATTCCCGTGCCACGGGCTCCGATGGTGCCCTTGAGCCCGCCCACGTCCGTAACCACCATGGGAACGTCGAAGTGGCAGGCGATGGAGCTGATGCCGCTCTGGGTGGCGCTGCGGTAAGGAAGGACGGCCAGGTCTGCCGCGCTGAAATAGCGTTTGACCTCCGAGTCCCGGATGTAGTCCGGGAAAACACGGACCCGGTCTTTGCCGGGGAGGGAATCCAGGATGGCCTGGTACTTGTCAAAGGAGCCGTACGGTTCTCCGGCCACCACCAGCTGATAATTCTCCGGCAGGTCCCGGAAGGCTTCCAGCAGGATGTCCAGCCCCTTGTATTCGCGGATAAGGCCGAAGAAAAGGAGCGTATGGCGGGAAGGGTCCAGCCCCAGGGCCTGAATGGCTTCCTGGCGGGGAAGCTTTTCCCCGAAATGGGTGTACAGGGGGTGCGGACGCAGGATGTGGGGGGCGCCGGGACGCAGGCGGAGAAGGTCTTTCTCCACGCTGTCGGCCATGCACACAAAGCCCTGGCATGCCTTGAGGTAATAGCGGGTGAGGGGCGCATCAAACCAGTGGGGTTCGTGAGGCACCACGTTGTGAAGGACGCCCAGGCATTGGCAGCTGCAGTGGCGGCCCACCCAGCCTAAGGAAGGGGCGAACCAGCTCATCCAATAGGGCAGGACCAGCAGGTCCGGCTTCCAGGCGCGGATGGCGCGGGCGGTCTTGTTCCAGGTCAGGGGATTGATGGTGTCCAGCAGGGCGTCGGCCTCCACGGGCGTGGCTTCATCGTCCGGCGTAACGTACTGCGTCTTGCCGGGGAACAGGAAATTGGGGTATTGCCTGGAGAAACTGAATGCCTTTACAATATGACATTTTCCCAGTCCTTCCAGCATGCTGGCGTTGAACTGGGAAATGCCGCCCCGCAAGGGGTAAAAACTGGACAGGAGCGCAATCCTCATCCTTTATTTTTTCTGGGTTTCCTTCGTCTTGATGTAAGCGGCGTTGAGGCCGGCGAGGAAATCTTCGGTAATGTCCAAGAGGGCGTCTCCGCAGGCCACCACGGGGGTGGACAGGATGTTACCGGAGGTGGAGAGGATAAGGGCGTACTGGTGAGTCTGGTTGTACTCGGTGACGAACTCGGAGATGGCGTTGGCAATCTGGTTCATCATCACCTGCTGCTCTTCGGCCATTTCCTGCTGCTTGCGCAAGGCGTACTCCTGGTACTCCTGCTGCTGTTGCTGCAGTTTCTGGTACTGGGCCTGGGCCACGGAAGTGGTGAGGAGTCCCTTGTCCACCTTGTTCTGGAAATCGTTGGCGTCTTTTTCCAGCTTCTTGCCGCGGCGGTCAATCTCTGCCTGGATTCCGCTGGTCTTGGTCTCGAACACGGAGTTGAGGTCGTTGGCCATGTCATAGCCTTCCAGAACCTTGTCCATGTTGAAGAAAACGATGCTGCCGGCCACGGCGGTGCTGTCCTGTGCGGGAGCGGCCTGGGTAGTGTTGCCAGTGGTCTGGTTGCAGGAAACGGCGAGGGCTACGGCAGCGGCTGCGCCAAAAATGAGAAGGGTCTTTTTCATTGTATTGTTACTTTAATTTATTCTTGCAGTGCCAAGGGCACAAAGTTAACTATTTTTTACGGATTTCCGAAAGATAGGCGGCAATAGTTTTCTCCAAGCCCATGTACAGGGCGTCCGAAATGAGGGCGTGGCCGATGGAAACTTCGTCCGTCCAGGGAATGGTGCGGATGAAACAGGCCAGGTTTTCCAGGGAAAGGTCGTGCCCGGCGTTGAGGCCCAGGCCGCAGGTGCGGGCCCATTGGGCGGTTTCCAGATAACGGCCGATGGCTTCCCCGGGGTTCTGCGGGTAACGGGCGGCATAATCGGCCGTGTACAGTTCCACGCGGTCTGCCCCGCAGGCGGCGGCGCCTTCGGCCATCCGGGGGTCCGGGTCTATGAAGATGGACGTGCGGATGCCCTTGGCCTTGAACTCTTTACAGAGGTCTGTGAGGATGCCCCTGTATTCCAGGGTGTTCCAGCCGGCGTTGGAGGTGATGGCGCTGTGGCTGTCCGGGACCAGGGTCACCTGGTCCGGCACCACTTCCAGCACCAGGTCCACGAAACTGGTCACCGTGGGATTGCCTTCGATGTTGAATTCCGTGGAAAGGAGCGGACGGATGGCGCGTACGTCGGCATAACGGATATGACGCTCGTCCGGCCTGGGATGCACGGTGATTCCCCCGGCCCCGAAGGCCTCGCAGTCCAGGGCGGCCTTGGTGACGTCCGGGACATTCCCCCCGCGGGAATTGCGGATGGTGGCCACCTTATTTATGTTGACACTGAGTCTGGTCATGGCTTCATTTTGATTTTAAGTGTGACAAAAATAAGGAAAATTCTCAGAAATGTGTTAATTTTGGCGTTTGATTTAATACGACGCTACACAGATTGGTATGAAAATAGGATATTTTATCCTGCGGGACGGGCTCAGGAATGACGAGCGCATGCTTTCCCTCCTGAAAGACCTGAGGCAGGCCACCTTCGAGGTGTACGAAATCCGCGCCAAGAGCGACGTCCAGCCGGAGACGGACCTGGTCCTGTCCATGGGCGGGGACGGCACCTTCCTTTCCGCCGCACACGTGGTGGCCGATATCGGCCTGCCCATCCTGGGCGTGAACTTCGGCCGTATCGGATTCCTGTGCGAGAACAGGCCCGAGGATGTTCGCCGGGCCCTGGTGGAAGGGGATTTCCGGATCGAGTACCGCACCGTCCTCAATGCCACGCTCAAGGGCCCCGAGGCCCGGAAGACCATCGGCATGCTCCCTTATTCCGTGAACGAAGTGGCCCTTCACCGCAGCGGCTCCTCGGTTCTGGGCATCCACGTGAGCATTGACGGGGAGCCTCTCCCCACATATTGGTCCGACGGCCTCATCGTGGCCACCACTTCCGGCTCCACGGCCTATTCCCTGTCTGTGGGCGGCCCCATCTGTATGCCGGACACCAAGGCCCTGGTGCTGGCTCCTATCGCCCCGCACAACCTCAATGTGCGCCCTATAGTATTGCCCGAATCGACCAAGATAGACATTTCCTTCGAATCCCGGGACGGCCGCGCCACCATGTCCACGGATAACCGGGTGGTGGAAATCCAGCCGGATTGGAGCATTCACGTGGAGATGGCACAATTTTCGCTTAAGCGTATCCGGCTTGCCCAGTCCGGTTTTGTGAAAGCCCTCACATCGCGCCTGTTCTGGGGAGAAGATATGAGAAACAATGGATAAGAACAGATTACCAAGGCACGTCTCCATCATCATGGACGGCAATGGCCGATGGGCCAAACTCCGCGGAAAAGAGCGGGTCTATGGCCATTCAGAGGGGGTGGAGAGCGTCCGCGCCTGCCTGGAAAAGGCGGTGGAACTGGGCATAGAGTACCTGTCGCTCTATGCTTTTTCGGAAGAGAACTGGAACCGTCCCCAGGAGGAAGTGGATACCCTCATGGGGCTGATGATGCAATGCATCGGACAGGAACTGGACAATTTCATGAAGAACAATATCCGTTTCGTAGTGTTGGGAAACCGTACCCGCCTGGGAGACGGGCTCAATGAAGCCATAGACCGGATGATGGCCACTACCGGCTCCAATACGGGAACCACTCTGATCGTGTTCCTCAGCTACAGCGGCAAGTGGGACATCCTGCAGGCCATGAAAAAGGCGGCGGCCACCCTTGCGCTCGGCCAGATCCAGCAGATGAAGACAGAAGACCTGGACCCGTACTTAGTTACGGCCGGTGTCCCGGACCCGGATTTGCTTATCCGTACTTCCGGGGAGCTCCGCATCTCCAATTACATGCTGTGGCAAACAGCCTACACAGAATTCTATTTCACGGACACCCTGTGGCCGGATTTCCGGAAACCCCAGTTTGTGCAGGCCCTGGAAGCGTATGCGTCGAGGGACCGCCGTTATGGAAAAGTCAAATAAAAACCTTATCTTTGCAAGATAATCAATTAGCTGGAATGACCGTTAGAAGGATACTTTGCATCGCCACCCTGCTCCTGGCCTCCACCACTTTGTGGGCCCAGGGCGGGCGCAACAGCATAGAGGTAGATTACACCCGTCCCAAAAAGTATGTCGTGGGCGGCGTAGGAGTAGAAGGAAACCAGTATTTCAACGAACATCAGATTCTCCAACTCACCGGTATGCAGGCCGGCCAGGAAATCACGGTCCCCGGAGACGATATCACGGGCATCGTGAAGCGTCTGGTGGCCCAGCGGTATTTTGAAGACGTGGCCGTAGTCATAGACTCCCTGTGCGCCACGGCCGATACCGCCTGGTTCAAAGTGGTTATCCGGGAGCGTCCCCGCGTGTCCCGCTGGACATACAGCGGGGTTAAGTCCGGAGAAAGGAAAGACCTGCAGGAGCGCCTGAACCTGCGTCCCGGCCGGGAATATTCGGACTATGTGAAAAACACCTCCATCGATATCATAAAGCGTTATTACAAGGAAAAGGGATATCTGAAGGTGGACGTGGACGTGGAAACCGTCCGGGATTCCGTTATCCGCAGCGCCATGCGCGTAAACTTCCATGTGAACAAGGGCCCCAAGGTACGCATCAAGAACATCAACTTCATAGGCAATGAACACGTGAAGGAGATGAAGCTGGCCAAGAGCATGAAGGAAACGCACTCCAACAAGTGGTACAATTTCTTCAAATCCAAGAAGTTCAAGGAGAAGGAATACGAAAATGACCGCAAGACGGTGCTGGAAGCTTTCAACGAGGTGGGCTACAGGGACGCGCGCCTTGTCAGGGACTCCGTCTATTACCTGCCGGACGGCAAGCACCTGGGCATTGACATGGTGTTTGAGGAAGGTCCCAAGTATTATTTCCGCAACATCACCTGGACGGGTAACTCCGTGTATCCTACGGAAGTGCTCAACAACATCCTGCAGGTGAAAGAAGGAGACGTTTACGATAAAGTAACCCTGGACCGGCGCCTGCATGGCGGCGGAAAGGAAAATGAGTACGATGTATCCAAACTGTACAAGGACAACGGTTACCTCTTCTTCAACGTCACTCCCGTGGAGGTGAACATCCAGAACGATTCCGTAGATTTGGAACTGCGCATTTCCGAAGGCAAACCGGCCACCATCAACGAGGTCATCATCAACGGCAACGACCTCACCAACGAAAGGGTGGTCCGCCGCCAGGTAATGACCCGTCCCGGCTATCTGTTCAGCCAGACGGACTTCGAGCGTTCCATCCGTGAAATCGCCTCCATGGGCCAGTTCGACCCGGAAGCCATCATGAAATACGGGGAAGGCTATTCCATCCTGCCCAACCAGCTCAACAATACGGTGGATGTGATTTACAACGTGACGGAGAAGCCTTCTTCCCAGCTGGAACTCTCCGGAGGTTGGGGCGGCAACACCTTCGTCCTTACGGCCGGTGTCTCCTTCAACAACTTCTCTACCCGCCGTATCCTGGAAAAGGGCGCCTGGCGTCCGGTTCCCTTGGGAGACGCCCAGAACCTTTCCTTCCGTTTCCAGACCAACGGCCGATATTACACATCCCTCAGCGCCAGCTTCTCGGAGCCCTGGCTCTTCGGCAAGAAACCTACGTCCCTCAGTATTTCCGGATATTATTCCCGCATGACGGACTCGTACCTGGCCATCGGCATCCTGTCCACGGACAAGATGTTTGAAGTGTTCGGCTTCAATGCCGGCCTGGGTACCCGCCTCAAATGGCCGGACAACTGGTTTGTACTATATAATGGTCTCAGCTGGCAAACCTACAAGCTCACCAACTGGACCAACAGCTATTTCGCCTTCAACAACGGTATTTCCCACAACCTGAGCTACACCATCAACCTTACGCGTAACTCTTCGGACCAGCAGATTTATCCCCGTACGGGCTCCGAGTTCTCGGTCTCCCTGCAGCTTACGCCGCCGTATTCCCTCCTGCGCAAATACACCTACGATGCTGAGGGGAACAAGGTGAAGGTGAACAGCGGGAAAGACGTCAACTACGACGACTGGACGGCCGCCCAGCGCTACAAATGGATTGAATACCACAAGTGGAAGTTCAACGGCACCGTCTATACCAAACTGGTGGGAGACCTGGTGCTTATGACCCGTGCCCAGTTTGGTTACCTGGGTTACTACAACCGCAACTGGGGGTATTCCCCGTTCGAAAACTTCCAGGTGGGCGGCGACGGTATGTCGGGTTATATGACGTACGGAGCAGAAATTATCTCCCTCCGCGGTTACGAAGACTATTCCCTTACGCCGCAGAAGGTTACCCCTTACAGCCAGAACTACACCAGCTATGCGGGTAATGTTTACGACAAGTTCACGGTTGAACTGCGTTACCCCGTTATCCTGCAGCCCCAGAGCACTATTTACGCCCTGCTCTTCCTGGAAGGCGGTAACTGCTGGAGTGATATCCGGGAGTTCAACCCGTTCCAGATCAAGCGAAGCGCCGGTGTGGGTGTGCGCGTATTCCTCCCGATGATTGGCCTGCTGGGTGTTGACTGGGGTTACGGCTTTGACGATTCCGTCAATGGCGGAAGCCAGTTCCACTTCGTTCTGGGCCAGCAATTCTAAAAAGGTACAGTATTTGTTATATAGAATCTGATTGCCATTTTGACATTGTCATTCTGAACGTAGTGAAGAATCTTTTTTTTGAAAATTAAATTATTGTTGATATGAAAAAACTATTTGTCGTTGCCCTTGCGGCACTTTCTACCCTCACCGCTTCCGCCCAAACCTTCGGACGCGTGAATTTCCAGGAACTCGTCATGCTGGCTCCCGAAATGGATTCTGCCCGTGAAGCCATTTCCGCTTCCCAGAAGGAGGCCGAGGAAACCTATTCCGCCATGGTGGAGGAATATCAGGGAAAACTGAACCAGTATCAGCAGAAGCAGGCCACCTGGACCGCTGCCATCCGTGAATCCAAGGAGCGTGAGCTCATGGAAATCCAGAACCGCATCCAGGAGTTCCAGAACAGCATCAGCCAGGAACTCCAGCAGCAGCAGGCCCAGCTCACCGCCCCCATCCAGGAGAAGGTGAACAAGGTTGTGACGGATTTGGCCAAGGCCAAGGGCCTCACCGCCCTCTTCGATGTTTCCCAGGCCATCTACTTCGACGAGACCAAGGTGGTTGACCTTACTCCCGAAGCCCGCAAGGCCATGAACATCCCGGACAGCCGTACCATCGAGTCCCTGCAGGCAGAGCTCCAGGCCCAGGCCGAAGCCGCCGAGGCTGCCGCCGCCAGATAACCGGCCCTTTCCATGTCTTGTCAGGCCCTCCCTTCCCGGAGGGCTTTTTTGTGCGGGGTAGGAAAAGAATAAAGAAATCTATTGGGAATTCGCTTTTAATTCTTTACATTTGTAACGGAATTACTGTGAATTCCATTTTATTTGTAACCATAACACTAAAAGATTGTTTTTGTAATGAAAACTGCTGACATCATGGCACGCCTTCAGGCCAAGTATCCGCTTGAGAAGGAATACCTGCAGGCTGTACAGGAAGTTCTGGAGTCTATCGAGGATGTTTACAACCAGCATCCCGAATTCGAAAAGGCCAAGATTGTGGAACGTCTGGTAGAACCGGACCGCATCTTCACCTTCCGTGTAACCTGGATTGACGACAGGGGAGAGGTTCAGACCAACACCGGCTATCGCATCCAGTTCAACAGTGCCATCGGTCCCTATAAAGGCGGTCTCCGTTTCCACAAGGCCGTGACTCCTTCCATGCTTAAGTTCCTGGGCTTTGAACAGACGTTCAAGAACGCCCTTACCACCCTCCCGATGGGCGGCGCCAAGGGTGGCTCGGACTTCGACCCCGTGGGCAAGTCCAACGAGGAAATCATGCGCTTCTGCCAGGCATTCATGCTGGAGCTGTGGAACTGCATCGGCCCGGACCAGGATATCCCTGCTGGTGACGTAGGTGTGGGCGGCCGCGAAATCGGTTACCTCTACGGTATGTACAAGAAGCTGGCCCGCCAGTACAACACCGGTGTCCTCACCGGCAAGGGCGGCACCTGGGGCGGTTCCATCCTTCGTCCCGAAGCCACCGGTTTCGGTGCCCTTTACTTTACCCAGCACCTTCTCCAGAAGGCCGGCAAGGACATCAAGGGCAAGAAAGTGGCTGTTTCCGGTTTCGGTAACGTAGCCTGGGGCGCCTGCATCAAGGCCACCGAGCTGGGCGCCAAGGTGGTGGCCATCTCCGGCCCCGACGGCGTCTGCCACATCCCCGAAGGCATCACCAAGGAAATGATAGACTACATGCTGGTCATGCGTGCCTCCAACCGCAACAAGGTGGAAGATATGGCCGCCAAGTTCCCGGGCAACGCCGTGTTCACCGCCGGCAAGAAAGCCTGGAGCGTTCCCGTGGACATCGCCCTCCCTTGCGCTTTCCAGAACGAGCTTTCCGAGGAAGACGCCAAGGAGCTCAAGGCCAACGGCTGCTGGTGCTGCTGCGAGGTTTCCAACATGGGCTGCCAGCCCGGCGCCATCCACTTCTTCCAGCACAATGGTGTCCTCTTTGCTCCCGGCAAGGCCGTGAACGCCGGCGGCGTGGCCACTTCCGGCCTGGAAATGACCCAGAATGCAGAACACATCTCCTGGAGCGGAGAAGAGGTGGACCAGAAGCTCCACTTCATCATGAAGAGCATCCACGAGCAGTGCGTCAAGTACGGTACCCAGCCCGACGGCACCATCGACTACGTGAAGGGCGCCAACATCGCCGGCTTCATGAAAGTGGCTACCGCCATGCTGGAGCAGGGAACCATCTGATCCCTCCCGCTTTTGGTTTTAGTGCCCCATTTGTGACGGGGCACTTTTTTTATTCCTGAAATGCAAGGTTATCTGCCAATTAATGATTAAATTTGCAAGATTTTAGAAAGTATTGAATCAAACAAATAGTAATGAAAAATTTCAGAATCGCACTGGTTCTCACCCTGGCCGCAGCGGGACTCTGGTCCTGTAAGGAAGGTCGCAGCATGGCAGAACGCCTGCTGGAGAACTATGCAGAGGTAACCATTCCCGCTCCGGACCTTTCGGGAATTACCGACAACGGAAAGGAGGTTCTTAAGCTGTACCGCTTCGCGGCAGATGAGGCCGATGCCATTTACTGGGAACAGTCCTTCGGCAAGAAGGCTTTCTTCAGCGCCCTCCCCGAGGCCGAGCGTGAATTCGCTTATGTGAACTACGGCCCCTGGAACCGCATCGACGGTACGCCCTTCCTGGAGGGCTTCGGCCCCAAGCTTCCCGGCGCCCGCTTCTATCCGGAAGACATGACCGTGGAAGAGTTCCAGGCCTGGGACAACCCCCTCAAGAACAGCCCCTACACGCTGGTAGAGCGTAATCCCGACGGTTCCCTGAGAGCGGTCTGGTACCACGACGCCTACGCAGAGCACGTGCAGAAGATTGCCAACTACCTCCAGGCCGCTGCGGACATCACCATCAAGCCCAGCGTGCGTGAGTATCTGCTCAAGAAGGCCGATGCCATCCTGACGGACAACTACTACGAGAGCGACTACGCCTGGCTCCAGATGGACGACAGCAAGATGGACCTGGTGATCGGCCCCAAC
>CAJOLS010000009.1 GCA_905235535.1 uncultured Bacteroidales bacterium | reverse complement strand
TAAATTCTTTATGTTTCTTTTTGGTAAATTTTCCTCAAAAATTTCCACAAAAATAAACTATAAATAAAAATATCAATCATTTCAAAACAGACTCTAAATGTAGTAGCACCAGCCGTACGGATCTTCCTGCTCTCCAAACTGGATGCCGGTGATACGGTTGTATAGCCGCATGCTGGCAGCTCCTACTTCCCCGTCCGGGCAGAAGCGGTAGGACTGTGCTATTTCCGCTTCTTCCAGCCTCACCTTGCGGTCAATGTGCGAGATGGGGATGATCACCACGGCCGTTCCGCAGGCGCCCACTTCATCAAACTCGGCCAGTTCCTCCACCGGAACGGGGCGTTTTTCCACTTCCATGCCAAACTCGGCCGCTACTTCCTGCAGGGTCTTGTTGGTAATGGACGGCAATACGCTGTCCGACAGGGGGGTGATGTATTTGTTCCCCTTGATGCCAAAGAAGTTGGAGGAACCGAACTCGTCCACAAACTGATGGGTGGCGGAATTCAGGTACAGCAGTTCTGCGTAGCCCTGGTTGTGGGCTATCTGGTACGGTTTGAAGGTGCCGGCATAATTGGCGCCGATTTTATAGCTGCCGGAGCCCTTGGGCGCGGCGCGGTCGTAGTTGCCGGGGATGACGGCGGCACGGGATTTCATGTGCTGGCCATAATACGAACCCACGGGAGCGCAAAGGACCACGAAGAAGGCTTCCGGATAAGGCGTCAGCTGCATCTGGGGATGCACGCCCACCAGGAAAGGCCTCAGGTACAGGGAAGCGCGGTGGCCGTAGGGCGGCAGAAATTCCAGATTGTTCTTGATGCAGGCCTCGCACATCTGGAGGAACAGCTCCTGAGAAGGACAGGGCATGCCCAGGAAATCGGCCGTACGCTTGAGCCTGGCGGCATTCTGGTCCGGGCGGAAAATGGCAATGCTTCCATCCTTCTGGCGGAAGGCCTTCAGGCCCTCGAAGCAGGAAATCGCGTAGTGGAGAACCTGGGCGAAAGGGTCCAGGGTGAGAGAAAAGTTTTCCGTGGCCTCGAAGGGAGACCACTCCCCGTCTTTGAAATGGGAAATGATGACGGTGCGGGTACGGTAGGCATCAAAGCCCAGGGTGTCCCAGTTAATGCTATTCATGGTCATTTTCAATTATCCAGTCACCCACTTCACTGGTGGAGTGGGCGGCCGCTCCTGCGGCCAGGTCTTCAGTTACATAACCCTTTTCCAGGGAAGCTGCCACGGCGCGGCGGATGGCTTTCCCCTCTTCCATGAGGCCGAAGGCATATTCGAACATCATGGCGGCGGAAAGGATGGCGGCCACCGGGTTGGCGATGTTTTTTCCGGCCGCCTGCGGATAAGCGCCGTGGACGGGTTCGAACAGGCTGGTGTGTTCTCCTACGGAAGCCGATGCCAGCAGGCCCATGGAGCCGCTGATGCAGCTGGCTTCGTCCGTGAGGATGTCTCCGAAGGTGTTTTCCGTCACCAGCACGTCAAAGAACTTGGGGCAGCGGATGAGCTGCATGGCGGCATTGTCCACGTACATGTAATCTACCTCTATATCGGGATATTCCGCTTCCAGCTCCTGGGCAATCTGCCGCCACAGGCGGGAAGTTTCCAGCACATTGGCCTTGTCCACCACCGTCAGGTGCCTGCGGCGCCGTCCGGCATAATCGAAGGCCAGGCGCAGGATGCGCTCCACCTCGGCCCGGCTGTAAATGCAGGTGTCGTAGGCGGCGTTTCCGTTGTCCTTGCGGCCTTTTTCGCCAAAGTACGTGCCTCCGGTGAGTTCCCGGATGCACAGGAAATCGGCCCCGTCCACCAGTTCCTTCTTCAGGGGAGATTTCTCCACTAAGGAAGCGAAGGCTTCCACCGGGCGCAGGTTGGCATACAGCCCCAGTTTCTTGCGGATGGCCAGCAGGCCCTGTTCCGGACGCACCGGGGAGGTGGGGTTGTTGTCGTAACGGGGGTCTCCCACGGCGCCGAACAGGACGGCGTCGCTTTGCATGCACAGCTGGTGCGTCTTTTCCGGATAGGGGTCCCCGCACTCGTCTATGGCGCGGGCGCCCACCAGGCCGAAGGTGAATTCCACCTCATGATGGAAACGGCGGCACACGGCATCCACGGCCTTTTGGGCCTGGCCCACCACTTCGGGGCCGATCCCGTCTCCGGGCAAGGTTGCGATTTTCAGTTTCATACGATTCTGTTTTCTATGATATTCAGCATTTTGACGGTGGCTTTGATGGCCGCTTCCGTCTGGTCGGAGTCTATGCCCCGCGTTTTGAAGGAATAGCCGTCCAGGTCCCAGGAGATGGAAGTTTCCACCAGAGCGTCGGTCTTTCCTCCGGGCGGAATCTTTACCACGTAGTCCGTGAGGCGGGGATGACGCCGTCCCAGGTGGTCGTAAATCTTCCAGAGCGCCTTCATGAAGGCGTCGTACTGGCCGTCTCCGGCCGATGATTCCTCGTAGCAGTCTCCCTGGATCTCAATGCGCAGATTGGCCACCGGGCGCATTCCGCGGGTGAGCTGGAGGCTGTAATTGACAATGTGGATGGGGTCTTCCCCCTTGGCGTGGTCCCCTTTCAGGATATCGGCGATGATGAAGGGGAGGTCTTCCGGGGTGAGGCTTTCCTTCTTGTCTCCCAGTTCCACCACGCGCTGGGTCACCAGCTTCATCTGTTCGGGTGTGAGGTTGATGCCCAGGCTTTCCAGGTTCTTGACAATGTTGGCCTTGCCGCTGGTCTTGCCCAGGGCGTAGTGCCGGTGGCGGCCGAAGCGCTCCGGCTGCAGGGCGTTCTGGTACAGGCCGCCCTTTTTGTCCCCGTCGGCATGGACGCCGCTGGTCTGGGTGAAGACATACTCTCCCACCAGGGGCATGTTGGAAGGGATGCGCACGCCGGAGATGGTTTCCACATACCGGCACACATGCATCAGGGAGCTCTCTTCCAGGGAATTTTCCAGGTGCAGGTGGTCGTTCAGGATGCCTATGGCGCTGGCCAGGGGCAGGTTGCCGGCCCTTTCGCCCAGGCCGTTCACCGTGGTGTGGATGCCCTTCATGCCGGCCTGCAGGGCCTCTATGCTGTTGGCGGCAGCCAGGTCGTAGTCGTTGTGGGCGTGGAAGTCGAAGTGAAGGGAGGGGTAGCGCTCCACCATGCGGCGGCAGAAATCCGCGGCCTGCCAGGGACTGAGCACCCCCAGCGTGTCCGGAAGCATGAAGCGCTGCACGGAAGCGTCCTTCAAGTGGTCCACCAGGAAGTACACATACTCCGGGGAGTGGAGCATTCCGTTGGACCAGTCCTCTATGTACAGGTTCACCGAAAGCCCTTTCCGGCGGGCCAGTTCCAGTTCCCGGAGGATGTCTTCCAGATGCTCCTGAGGGGTTTTTCGAAGCTGGCCGTTCAGGTGGCGGAGGGAGCCCTTGGCCAGGAGGTTCAGGCACCGGCCCCCCACGCCGGCAATCCAGTCCACGGAGGCGCCGGCATCCACGAACCCCAGAATTTCCACCTGGCCCAGATGACCGCAGGAAGAGGCCCAGTCACAGATTTTGGCACAGGCTTCCCGTTCTCCGGAAGATACGCGGGCCGACCCCACCTCAATCCGGTTCACCTTCAGCTCCTCCAGCAGCAGGCGGGCAATGGCCAGTTTCTCGTCCGCATTGAACGAGACACCGGCGGTCTGCTCCCCATCCCGGAGGGTGGTGTCCATCACTTCCATCATAAGGCCTTGCGTTCGTAAGCTTCAATCTTGTCTTTCTGTTCCAGGAGATAGTCAATGTCGTCCAGGGCGTTCATGAGGCAGTACTTCTTGTAGGCGTTTATTTCGAAGGACTCGCTTTCCCCGGTGGAGAGGTTGGTCACCGTCTGGGCCGGTACGTCAATGCGCACGCGGGCGGCCGGGTTGGCGGCGATGGAGGCAAACAGGCGCTCCAGGAATCCTTCCGAGACCACCACGGGAAGCACGAAGTTGTTCAGTTCGTTGTTCTTGTGGATGTCTGCGAAGAAACTGGAAATGACGGCCATAAAACCGTAGCCGGCAATGGCCCAGGCCGCATGTTCGCGGCTGGAACCGGAACCGAAGTTCTTGCCGGCCACCAGCACGCGGGCCCCGGCGTAGCGGGGGTCGTTTAGGACGAAATCGGGGTCGGGCTGTCCGTCCGGGCGGTAACGCCAGTCCCGGAACAGGTTTTCGCCGAAGAAGGATTCCTCGCGCGTGGTGGCTTTCAGGAAGCGGGCGGGGATAATCTGGTCCGTATCCACGTTCTCTATGGGAAGGGGAACGCAGCTGCTTTCTATGATGTTGAATTTCTGTTTCATAACAAAGTCCTTGGATCGGTGATGACTCCGCATACGGCTGCGGCCGCCGCGGTGAGCGGGCTGGAGAGAATGGTACGGGCGCCCGGGCCCTGCCGGCCCTCGAAGTTGCGGTTGCTGGTGGAGACACAGTACTTTCCGGCGGGAATCTTGTCCTCGTTCATGGCCAGGCAGGCGCTGCAGCCCGGCTGGCGAATCTCAAAGCCGGCGGCTTCCAGAACCTGGTCCAGGCCTTCCTCCTTCACCTGGCGCAGGACTTCCCAGGAACCGGGAACCAGCCAGGCAATGACGTTATCGGCCTTGCGGCGGCCCTTCACCACGGAGGCAAAGGCGCGGAAATCCTCTGCACGGCCGTTGGTGCAGGCCCCCAGGAACACATAGTCCACGGGTTTTCCCAGCAGCTTCTCTCCCGCCTGGAAGCCCATGTAGTCCAGGGCTTTGGGCGTGGCTTCGGCCGGGATGGAGGCATCTATGGCCATGCCCATGCCGGGGTTGGTCCCGTAGGTGATCATGGGCGTGATATCGGCCGCCCGGATGGTAATCTCGCGGTCAAAAACGGCATCCTCGTCACTTCTGAGGGTGCGCCAGAAAGCCACGGCCTGGTCCCAGTCGGCCCCCTTGGGCGCGAATTCCCTGCCCTTGAGGTATTCGAAAGTAATTTCGTCCGGGGCGATGAACCCGCCGCGCGCGCCCATTTCGATGGACAGGTTGCAAAGGGTGAGCCTGCCCTCCATGGAGAGTGAGCGCACGGCCTCCCCGGCATACTCCACGAAGAACCCCGTGGCGCCGCTGGTGGTCATTTCCTTCATCAGAAAGAGGGCGATGTCCTTGGCCGTAACGCCCTTGCCCAGTTTTCCTTCCACGTTGATGCGCATGGACTTGGGCTTCTGCTGCAGGATGCACTGGGAAGCCATCACCATTTCCACCTCGCTGGTGCCGATGCCGAAGGCGATGGCCCCCACGGCTCCGTGGGTGGAGGTGTGGGAGTCTCCGCACACGATGGTCATGCCCGGCAGGGAAAGGCCGCGCTCCGGCCCTACCACGTGGATGATGCCGTTGCGGGGATCCGTCATTCCGTAGTGGGTCAGGCCGAATTCGGCCGCATTGGCGGAAAGGGTGTCCACCTGTTTCTTGGAAACGGGGTCCTGGATGGGCTTGTCCTGGTTATGGGTGGGCGTGTTGTGGTCCGGCATGCAGAAAATCTTCTCCGGCCTCAGGCAGCGGATGCCCCGCTGGCGCAGGCCGTCAAAGGCCTGCGGGCTGGTTACCTCGTGGCAGTAGAGGCGGTCTATGTACAGCTGCTGCGGGCCGCCGTCCAGTTTCTGCACCACGTGTGCATCCCAGATTTTGTCAAATAGAGTATTCATCGGCTAAACTTGTTGATACAGTCCATGTAAGCGTCCACGGAGGCGGTCACTATGTCCGTGCTGGAGCCGAACCCGTAGTACAGGCGGCCGTCGCATTCTACCTGCATGTGTACCTTGCAGCAGTCATCGGCCCCTTTGGAGACGCCCTGGATGGTGAATTCGTTGATGGTTACCTGCCTGTCCACAATTTTGCTCAGGGCTTTGATGGAGGCATCCACAGGCCCGTTTCCGGTGGCGACGGCCTCGAATTTTTCCCCGGCCACGTCCAGGCCGATGGAAGCCACGGGCTTCATCCCTATCCCGCTGGTGGCCTGCAGCCAGTCCACCTTGATGTGGCGGCTTTCGGCGCGGTCGGCTCCGGAGAGCATGAGGATGTCGTCATCGTGGATTTCCTTCTTCTTGTCGGCCAGCACCAGGAATTCCTTGTAGATGCGGTCCAGTCCCTGCTGGTCCACCTTCACGCCCAGCACTTCCAGGCGGTGTTTGAGGGCGGCGTGTCCGCTTCGGGCGGTGAGGACGATGGAATTGTGGTCTATGCCCACGTCCTGCGGGTCTATGATTTCATAGGTCTGGACATTTTTGAGCACGCCGTCCTGGTGGATGCCGGAAGAGTGGGCGAAGGCGTTCTTTCCCACAATGGCCTTGTTGGGCTGCACCGGCATGTTCATCAGGTTGGACACCAGGCGGCTGCAGGGATACAGGCGCTGGGAGTTGACGCCCGTGTCCAAGCCCAGTTCCTTGTGGGAGCGGAGAATCATCACCACTTCTTCCAGGGAAGTGTTGCCGGCGCGTTCTCCAATGCCGTTCAGCGTTACTTCGCACTGGCGGGCCCCGTGGCACACACCGGAGAGGGTATTGGCCGTGGCCATGCCCAGGTCGTTGTGGCAGTGGGTGGAAATGATGGCGTTCTCAATGCCGTCCACGTGGTCCATCAGGTACTGGATCTTGGCTCCGTATTCCTCCGGCAGGCAGTAGCCCGTGGTGTCCGGGATGTTCACCACCGTGGCGCCGGCCTTGATGACGGCTTCCACCACCCGGGAAAGGAACTCGTTCTCCGTACGGCCGGCGTCCTCGGCGTAGAATTCCACGTCTTCCACAAACTTACGGGCATATTTGACGGCCCGGACGGCCCGCTCCAGAATCTCTTCCCGCGTGGAATTGAACTTGTAACGGATATGGAAGTCGGAGGTGCCTATGCCCGTATGGATGCGGCCCCGTCTGGCATATCGGAGGGATTCCGCCGCTACATCGATATCCTTCTCCACCGCCCGCGTGAGGGCGCAGATGGTGGGCCTGGTCACCGCCTTGGAAATCTCCACCACGCTCTGGAAGTCTCCGGGACTGGAGATGGGGAAGCCGGCTTCAATCACGTCCACGCCCAGCTCTTCCAGGGCCTTGGCCACCTGGATCTTCTCTACGGTGTTAAGCTGGCAGCCCGGAACCTGTTCGCCGTCGCGCAGGGTGGTGTCAAAGATATAGACGCGGTTGTTATCCATAGCTTACTTGCTGTTTTCGGGACGGAGTTCGCGTACGGCGGCGCCGGTGCGCCAGAGTTCGCTTTCGCGGAGGGCCTTGAGCTCCTTCTCCAGGCCTTCGCGGTAGTCGGGCTTGGAATTGGAGTCGATGGAAATCTGTGCCTCGGTGCCGTCGGCCACCCTCTGGTACAACTTTTCAAAGACGGGCTTGGTGGCATCGTGGAAGGGCCCCATCCAGTCCAGGGCGCCGCGCTGGGCGGTGGTGGAGCAGTTGGCGTACATCCAGTCCATACCCTTCTCGGCAAAGAGCGGCATCAGGGACTGGGTGAGTTCCTCCACGGTTTCGTTGAAGGCCTCGGACGGGCTGTGGCCGTGGGCGCGCAGTACCTCGTACTGGGCCGACAGGATGCCCTGGATGGCACCCATCAGGGTGCCGCGTTCACCGGTGAGGTCGGAATACACCTCACGCTTGAAGTCGGTCTCGAACAGATAACCGGAGCCTACGCCAATTCCTAAGGCCAGGGTGCGGTCCAGGGCCTTTCCGGTGGCGTCCTGATAGACGGCATAGGAGGAATTCACGCCGCGGCCCTGCAGGAAGAGGCGGCGGAGGGAAGTGCCGGAGCCCTTGGGGGCCACCATGATCACGTCCACGTCTGCGGGCGGGATAATGCCCGTGCGCTCCTTGTAGGTGATTCCAAAACCGTGGGAGAAATACAGGGCCTTCCCGGCGGTCAGATGCTTTTTCACCGTGGGCCAGATGGCAATCTGGGCCGCGTCGGAAACCAGGAACTGGATGATGGTGCCCTTCTCGCAAGCCTGGTCAATCTCGAAAAGGTTCACACCCGGCACCCAGCCGTCGGCCACGGCCTTGTCAAAAGTCTTTCCCTTGCGCTGGCCGACGATGACGTTGAAACCGTTGTCTTTCAGGTTCAGGGACTGTCCGGGACCCTGGACTCCGTAGCCGATGACGGCGATAACCTCGTCCTTGAGCACCTCGCGGGCATGTTCCAGCGTAAATTCTTCCCGGGTGACGACATGTTCGTCCACTCCGCCAAAATTGATAGTTGCCATAATTCTATTGATTTGATTGTTGTTTTTCTTCTTTTTCCCTCTTCCGGAGGAATTTGAACACGGGTTCCTGTTCGGCCCTGGAGACCGCAATGCGGCCGGAACGCACAAACTGGAGCACCCCTACGGACTTGAGCTCGTCGTGCAGGCGGGCCGTTTCGTCGGACAGGCCGGTTTTCTGGATCACCGTGAACACCTTGTTCATCTCCACGATACGCGCATGGTAGCGGTTCAGCAGGCTCTCGATGTCTCCTTTGGCCAGCAGGGCCGATGTGGGCACCTTGTACAGGCACAGCTCCCGGTACACTATCTTGTCGGCCGTATAGAAGAAGGCCTTGATCACGTCCACGCGCTTTTCAATCTGCTGCACGCTTTCCTTCACCTTCTTTTCCAGCCCGGCCGTCACGATGGTGATGTTGTGCACCCCTTCCATGGAAGTGGCGCCGGCCGACAGGCTCCAGATGCTGAGTCCGTGGCGCGTGAACACGTTTGTGATTTGTGACAGGAGGCCAATCTGATTCTCGGTGTAGATGGTCACCGTATATTCTCTTTCTTCGTTTTCCATCGCTAATTGTACCATTCGCTATCGGTTAACATGATTTCGTGGATGCCCTTGCCCGGAGGCACCATGGGCATGACCATGCCTTCTTCCAGCACGTGCACGTCCAGCAGGCAGGGGGCGTCGTCGGCAAACAGGGCTTCCAGCGCCGGGGCCAGGGACTCGCGGTCCGGCACGCTGATGCAGCGGATGCCGTAGGCTTTGGCAATAAGGGCGTAATCCGGATTGGGCATGCGGGTCTGTGCGTAACGCTCGTGGAAGAAGAGCTCCTGCCACTGGCGCACATTGCCCAGCCAGTTGTTGTTCAGAAGTACTATCTTCACGCCCACTTGCTCCTGCATGATGGTGCCGAATTCCTGCAGCGTCATCTGGATGCCGCCGTCTCCCACGAACAGGCACACGGGACGCTCCGGGCAGGCAATCTTGGCGCCGATGGCGGCGGGAAGGCCGAAACCCATGGTGCCCAGGCCGCCGGAGGAGATGAAGCTGCGCGGCTGCGTAAAGCGGGAATAGCGGGCGCCCATCATCTGGTTCTGCCCCACGTCCGTCACCACCACGGCCTTGCCCTTTCCGGCACGGACCACCCGGTCCACCACTTCTCCCATACGCAGCATGCCATGAGCCGGATGCACCTCGGGGTCGATCACTTTCTCTTTTTCAACCTGGTCGCAGCGGTCGAAAGCAGCGTTCCACTGGGGACGGCGGCGCTCCTGCATCCTCTCTGTCAGGAGGGAGAGCACCTTGCGGGCGTCTCCCCGGATGCCCACCTCCACGGGAATGATTTTCCCAATCTCGGAGGCGTCTATGTCTATGTGGATAACTTTGGCCTGGCGGGCGTAGGTGTTTACCGTACCGGTTACGCGGTCGTCGAAACGCATTCCCACGGCCACCAGTACGTCGCACTGGTTGGTCATGATATTGGGGGCCACGTTGCCGTGCATCCCTATCATGCCCCTGTACAGCGGAAAGTCGGAAGGCAGGGCGCTCAGGCCCAGCAGCGTGGAGCCGGCCGGAATGTCTCCCTTGCGCAGGAAGGCCTCCAGCTCTTTTTCCGCATGGCCCAGCACCACTCCCTGGCCGAAGACCACAAAAGGCTTCCGGGCGTTGTCCAACAGGGACACGGCCTTGTTCACCGCCTGGTCCGAAATCTTGGGGTCCGGGATGTAGCTGCGGATGAAGCGGCATTTCTCACAATGGAAATCCGTCAGGCCCACCTGTGCATCTTTGGTAAAGTCCAGCACCACGGGGCCTGGACGGCCGGTGCGGGCAATGTAGAAGGCACGGGCCACGGCCCAGGCCACCTCGTCGGCCGTACGGATCTGGTAGTTCCACTTGCTGATGGGGGCGGTGAGGCCGATGACGTCGGCCTCCTGGAAGGCATCCGTTCCCAGGGCGGCGGTGGAAACCTGGCCGGTAATCACCACCACGGGGGTGGAGTCTGTCATGGCATCCGCCACGCCGGTAATCACGTTGGTGGCTCCGGGGCCGGAGGTGACGATGACCACGCCGGGCTGTCCCGAAATGCGGGCATAACCTTGGGCCGCGTGGATGGCGCCCTGCTCGTGGCGCACCAGCACGTGGTGGATTACGTCTTCATAGTGGCAGAGTTGGTCATATACCGGCATAATCTGGCCTCCGGGATACCCGAAGACTGTCTTTACACCTTCTGCCTGCAGGGAGCGCCAGAGGGCTTCGGCACCTGTTATGGCATTTTCGCTGTTCATCTGGCTGTTCAGATTTTACGGATGGCACCTTCATCGGCCGAACTGACGGCGGCCGCATAGCTGCGGAGACTCCTGGATACTTCCCTCTTGCGCCGGGGCGGGGTGAAGGCCGCGGCTCCGCGGGCCTCCTCTTCCTGGCGGCGGCGTGCCAGCTCTTCCGGGCTCAGGCACACGTTGACGCTGCGTGCAGGAATGTCAATTTCAATGAGGTCCCCGTCCCGTACCAGGCCGATGGCCCCGCCTGCCGCCGCTTCCGGAGACACGTGGCCTATGCTGAGGCCCGAAGTGCCGCCGCTGAAGCGCCCGTCCGTTATGAGGGCGCAGGCCTTGCCCAGGTGCATGGACTTGATGTAGGAGGTGGGGTACAGCATTTCCTGCATGCCCGGGCCTCCCTTGGGGCCTTCGTACACAATGACCACCACGTCTCCGGCCTGCACTTTGCCGCCCAGGATGCCGTCACAGGCCTCTTCCTGGGAGTCGAACACCTTGGCGGGTCCCTTGAAACGGTAGAGGGATTCATCCACACCGGCGGTTTTGATAACGCAGCCCCTTTCGGCTATGTTGCCCCTCAGGACGGCCAGGCCGCCGTCGGCCGAATAGGCGTGGGCGACGTCCCGTATGCAGCCGCCAGCCCGGTCCTTGTCCAGCTCTTGGTAGCAGGTGGACTGCGAACCCATTTGGATGCTGAAGCGACCCGCAGGAGCGCTGGCATACAGCTTGGCGGCATCTTCGAGCGGATGCTCCCCGGTAATCCGGTAAAGGTCTATGGCCTCCGAGAGCCGCAGGCCATCTACGCGCTTCACACCGGTATCTAAAAGGCCGGCCACGGCCAGCTGGTCCAGGATACCCAGCACGCCGCCCGCGCGGTTCACATCCTGTACGTGATACTTCTGTGTGTTGGGCGCCACCTTGCACAGGCAGGGGACTTTGCGGGAAAGGCGGTCTATGTCTTCCATCTTGAAATCGGCCCCGGCCTCGGCCGCTACGGCCAGCAGGTGCAGCACCGTATTGGTGGAGCCGCCCATGGCAATGTCCAGCGACATGGCGTTGAGGAAGGCCGGGCGGGAGGCGATGGAGCGGGGAAGGACGCTCTCGTCTCCGTCCCTGTAATATTTATAGGCGTTTTCTACGATGAGGCGGGCCGCCTTTCGGAAAAGCTCCGTGCGGTTGGTATGGGTGGCCACCACCGTTCCGTTTCCGGGAAGGGACAGGCCGATGGCCTCCGTGAGGCAGTTCATGGAATTGGCCGTGAACATGCCGGAGCAGCATCCGCAGCCCGGGCAGGCCGCCGCTTCGATAGCCGCCACCTCTGCATCGTCCTTGGACGGATCGGCCGACTGCACCATAGCGTCTATGAGGTCCAGGCGGTCTTTCCCGCGCACACCGGCCTCCATAGGACCTCCGGACACGAAGATGGCGGGGATGTTCAGGCGCATGGCGGCCATCAGCATGCCGGGGGTCACTTTGTCGCAGTTGCTGATGCACACCATGGCATCGGCCTTGTGGGCGTTCACCATGTATTCCACGCTGTCGGCAATGATGTCGCGGGAGGGGAGGGAGTAAAGCATTCCGTCATGGCCCATGGCAATGCCGTCGTCCACGGCAATGGTGTTGAATTCGGCCGCGAAGCAGCCCAGTTTCTCAATCTCGGCCTTGACCAGCTGCCCGGCCTCGTGCAGGTGGGTGTGGCCGGGGACGAACTGGGTGAAGGAATTGACCACGGCGATGACGGGTTTTCCCGCCTGCTCTGGTTTCATGCCTGCAGCGTGCCAAAGGGCACGTGCACCGGCCATTCTGCGGCCTTCGAATGTGATGCTGCTTCTGAAAGGATGCTTCATAATACTTCACAAAAAAAGCCCTTCCCGTTTTTGGACCGGGAAGGGCGTGTTCTTTTATTGTACACTACCTTACAACCTTCCCGGTCCGCATTCTACCAGAATAAGGACGATCAGGGACAGGATAATAAGGTGACTAAGGTTCATTCCACAAAAACTAACTGGGTGTAAAGTTAGTTAAAAATTTTATGAAACCAAATATTTTTACAATTTTGTTATCAAAGTCCCTCCCCCGAGGGGAGGGGTTTCGGGAGGGGGCAACGTGGAGGTCCATAGGACAAAGATAACAGGCACAACGTTTCTTATTATTATAATAACGATTTTTGTTATCTTTGCAAGTCATGGTTCCCGAACTGGTAGAGAAATACATTTTCCTGGTACAAACCTTTGTGGAAGCCGGAGAAACCGGCCTTTCCCTGCCTGAGCTGCGCAGAAAGTGGGAAAACCGGTACGGGGTTCCGTATGCCCGGCGCAGTTTCCTCTACCACCGGGCGGCCGTGGAGGAGGTGTTCGGAATTGTCATCACCTGCGACCGCAGCACCAACCGCTACCGCATAGACCAGAGCGAAAGCGCCGTGGACAAGCGGGAAGCCGTAGAATACCTTATCAATACTTTTACGGTGAACAGCCTGCTCACCCTGGGCAAGGAGCGCCTGAGCGGCCGCGTGTCCGTAGAGGATGTGCCCTCCGGCCAGAAGTTCCTCATCCCCGTGATGCAGGCCATGCTGGACAATGCCGTGCTCCGTATATTATATAAGAAGTACCAGAGCACGGAAACGGACCGCCGCACCATCCGTCCCTATGCCGTGAAGGAGTTCGAGAAGCGCTGGTACATAGTGGCCTTCAGCGAGGAGGCCGGAGAGCTGCGCACCTATGCCATGGACCGCATCCAGAGCGTGGAACGGACAGAAACCACTTTTACCCTGCCCAGGGGCTTCAACGTGGACGGACTTTTCCAGGCCAGCTATGGCATTTACCTGCCGGAAGAGGGCCAGAAGCCGGTGCTGGTGAAAATCCGGGCCACGGAGCGGGAAGCGGCATACCTGAGGGACCTTCCGCTGCATCCCAGCCAGACACCCCTTCCGGGGAACGAATTTGTCCTCCGGGTCATTCCCAATCCGGGTTTTGTGATGGAGCTCCTGCGCCATGGCAACCGCCTGGAAGTGCTGGAACCCGAATGCCTGAGGAAGACCGTGCAGGAAGAATTGAAAAAAGCTTTAGATATTTATGAACCGTAAACTGTTTGCGCTGGCGGCCGCAGCCCTGGCCGTCGCCGCGTGTAAAACCAACGAAATGAAACAGCAAGAAGGTTATATCGGCCCTTCCCAGATGGAGATTGCCGATGGCCGCATGACCCCCGAGGTGCTCCTGGCGCTGGGCCGCCTGAGCGATCCGCAGCTTTCGCCCGACAAAAAGACCATCCTGTATGGCGTCAGTTATACGGATATAGCCTCCAACCGCAGCGTGCGCAACCTCTTCGCCCTCCCCGTGGAAGGGGGAGACCCTGTGCAACTCACGATGGACGGGAAGAGCCTTGCATCGGCCCGCTGGAGCCCGGACGGGAAATCCATCTTCTTCCTGCAGGGAGGAAAGCTCTTCGAGGCGCCCTTCCTGGACGGAAAACTGGGCCGGAGGGTGCTCAAGGCCGATGTGCCCGGCGGTATAGAAGATTATCTGCTTAGCCCGGACGGCAGCCAGCTCATTTACGTGGCCAACATCCACAGCGGCGTGGAAGTCCCTTCCGATACGGACCCCCTGCTGGACAAGGCCGAGGCCTACGCCACCGAAGACCTCATGTACCGCCACTGGGACCACTGGATGACGGAAATCCCCCACAGCTACGTGGCCCCGACAGGGAACGGCGTGGTAACCGGGGGTATGGATATCCTGGGAGGAAGCGAGGTTCTCTTCCAGCTTCCCAACGGCCCCTTCCCGGACGTGGCAGACCTGGCCTGGAGCCCGGATGGCCGTTACATAGCCTATGCCTGCAAGAAACTGGAAGGCAAACAGTACGCCTTCTCCACCAATACCTGCATCTATATCTATTGCCCGCTCACCGGAGAAACCACGCAGGTAACTTCCGAAGGCGGCTACGACACGCACCCGGTGTGGAGCCCGGACGGCAGCCAGCTGGCCTGGCTCTCCATGGAAAGGGACGGCTATGAGGCCGACAAGGTGCGCCTGATGCTGGCCGATGTGCATTACGCCCGCGAGGACGGCGAAGGCCAGGCGGGAAACCCGGCGGTTCGCGGCATCCGGGACCTTACGGCCGATTTCAAGTACAACGTGGAAGGCCCCGTGTGGGCCGAGGATGGCAAATCCCTCTATTTCTGCGCATTGGCGGAAGGCCTGCAGGGCATCTTCAACATAGTGCCCGGCATGGAGATTACCCGCCTGACGGCCGACAACCTGTGGTTCGACTTCGGCTCCCCCTTCGGCATCCTGCAGGACGGCACCATGCTCACCACCTACGCTTCCATGGATTTCCCCACGGAGCTGGTGGCCGTTACGGACAATACCGTGAAGCAGCTCACCTACGAGAACGAGCACCTGCTGGGCCAGTTGGACAAGCACGAGACGGAGGCCCGCTGGCTCACTACGGTGGACGGAAAGAAGATGCTCACCTGGGTGCTGTTTCCGCCCCAGTTCGATGCCTCCAAGACTTATCCCGCCATCGAGATCTGCTTAGGCGGCCCCCAGGGCACGCTTTCCCAGGGCTGGAGCTACCGCTGGAACTACATGCTCATGGCCCATCAGGGCTATGTGGTGGTGCTTCCCAACCGCCGCGGCACCACGGCCTTCGGCCAGGAGTGGTGCGAGGAAATCTCCGGAGACTACATCGGCCTCAATATGCAGGACTACCTCACCGCCGCCAAGGCCATCAAGGAAGAGCCTTATGTGAGCGGTGTGGCAGCCTGCGGCGCTTCCTATGGCGGATACAGCGTTTATTACCTGGCCGGCATCCACAAGGATGTGTACGACTGCTTCATCGCCCATGCCGGCATCTTCAACGAGGAGCACATGTACATGACCACCGAGGAAATGTGGTTCCCCAACTGGGACAACGGCGGCATTCCCATGCAGTATTCCTATGCGGAAGGGCAGGTGGGTGCAGCCGGAGACGGTGTCACCTTCGGCGGCTTGCAGCAGGCCGGCTCTCCCTGGAGCAGCAAGGCCGAAGCTGTGCGCCATTATGCCCATTCTCCCCACAAGCTGGTGCAGAACTGGCATACGCCCATCCTGTGCATCCACGGCGGTTCCGATTTCCGCGTCCCTTACGACGAGGGCATGGCCGCCTTCAACGCCGCCCAGATGATGGGCGTCCCTTCCAAACTGATTGTCTTCCCCAACGAGAACCACTGGATCCTAAAGCCGCAGAATGCCCTCTACTGGCATCGCAGCTATTTTGGCTGGCTGGACCGCTGGATGAAGTAGATTCCCGGTCAAGCCGGGAATGACGTCATGGCCGACCTGATCGGCCATCTCTATGAGATTTTGGAATAATCCTTCGTCTGATACTTGTCCCGCTGCAGTTCTTGCTGGAGCGGGGCATTCTTTTGCTGCGAGAGGGTAGGATCCCCGTCCAGGATGTGCTGGGCGTAGGCTCTGGCATCGCTCAGGATGAGCCCGTCCTTGGCCAGGGAGGCAATGTTGAGGCTGATGGGAAGGCCGCTCTGCATGGTACCCTCCAGGTCTCCGGGGCCGCGCATCTTCATGTCCTCCTCGGCCAGTTCGAAGCCGTTTTCCGTGGCACACAGAAGGTCCAGCCTCTTTTGCGATTCCTTGGAAACCTTGTTGCCCCGCATCAGGATGCAGTAGGAGCGTTCCGCGCCCCGGCCCACCCGGCCGCGCAGCTGATGCAGCTGGCTCAGGCCGAACCTTTCGGCACTTTCTATGACCATCACGGAGGCATTGGGCACGTCCACGCCCACCTCTATCACCGTGGTGGAAACCAGGATGTCGGCCCGGCCTGCCACAAAGGCGTCCATGTTGAAACTCTTTTCCTGCGGGGTCTGCTGCCCGTGTACGATGGCCACCTTGTACCGGGGCATGGGAAAGGCCTTGACAATTTCTTCGTACCCCAGCTGGAGGTTCTTGTAGTCCATCTTTTCGCTCTCGAAGATGAGCGGGTACACCATGAAGGCCTGCCGTCCCTTGGCAATTTCGTCCCGGATGAAATTGTGCATGGCGTGGCGCTTGGTTTCTCCCACGCAAAGGGTGGTGACGGGTTTACGGCCGGGGGGCATCTGGTCAATGACGGATACGTCCAGGTCTCCGTACAGGGTCATGGCCAGGGTGCGGGGGATGGGCGTTGCCGTCATCACCAGCACGTGGGGCGGAATGGCGTTGTATCCCTTGTTCCACAGCCGGGCGCGCTGCTCCACGCCAAACCGGTGCTGCTCGTCCACGATGGCCAGCCCCAGCGCCTTGAACTGCACGGTGTCTTCTATGAGGGCGTGCGTGCCGATAAGGATGCCGATGCTGCCGTCCCTCAGGCCGGCGTGAATCTCCCTCCGCCGGGCCGCCGTGGTGGTGCCGGTAAGGAGCGCACAGTGTACTCCCGTGGGCTTGAGGTATTTGGTAACGTTGGCATAGTGCTGCTGGGACAGCACTTCAGTGGGGGCCATGATGCAGGCCTGGTAGCCGTTTCCCACGGCGATGAGGGCGCTCAGGACGGCCACCATGGTTTTGCCGGAGCCCACGTCTCCCTGCAGCAGGCGGTTCATCTGGTGCCCGCTCCGCATGTCTTCCCGGATTTCCCGGATCACCCTCTTCTGTGCGCCGGTGAGTTCATAGGGAAGGGCGTTGTAACAGGCATTGAAAGCCTCTCCCACGGCGGGCATGTTGAGGCCCACTGCGCTGCGGCTGCGTACGTATTTCTGTTTGAGGAGGCTCAGCTGCAGCAGGAACAGCTCTTCAAATTTGAGCCGGTAGGATGCCTTGGCCAGGGCGTCCTGGTCCTGCGGGAAATGGATTTGCCGAAGGGCGAAGGTGAGGGGCGCCAACCCCTTTTCCCGGAGCACATAGTCCGGCAGCGTTTCCTGAACGGCGGGCAGCACCTCTGCGAGGGCCGTGCTCATCAGCCGGTTCATCACCTTGCCGGTGATGCCGGCGTTCTTGAGTTTCTCCGTAGAGGGATAAACGCCCGTGAGCACGCCCGAAACGCCGTTGTCCGGCGCATCCACCTCCGGATGCACCATGTTCAGGCGATTGCCGAATACCGCCGGTTTCCCGAAGAAGATGAAGGTGGAACCGGGCACCAGGCGCGTGTGCATCCACTTGACTCCCTTGAAAAAGACCATCTCCATCTCTCCGCTTTCATCGGCCACCATGGCCGAAAGCCGGCTCACCAGATTGTATTTGAGCTTGTCGGCCGGAATCTCCGCCCCGTTTTTGGCATACAGCCTTACCTTCTGCACGGTGGCGCGCACCTGCACCTGGGCCAGGTCCGGGTGGACGTCGGCAATGCGCACTATGCTGCTGCGGTCTATGTAGCGGAAGGGGTAAAGGCGCACAAGATCCCACACGGTGGAGATTTCCAGTTCGCTCTGGAGCAGTGCGGCCCGCTTGGGCCCCACTCCCGGCAGATACTGTATGGAGGTGTCAGGTGTCACAAGACAAATATACGAAAAATGCCGGGAAATGTTTATATTTGCGAGTATGAAACGAATTCTTATCGCTTTGGTTTTGGCGGCAGTCTCCTGCAGCCAGCACGCAGATGTGCAAACCCTGTTTGTCGGCAATTATGCCGACGGTATTTACGCCTACGACTTTGACGTGGAAAAGGGAGAAGTGGTCCCCGGGGAAGGGGAGTACGGCTCGGTGGCCAAGGCCCCCATGCCCAACCCTTCGTTCATGACCATCTTCGGCAACCACGTGTGGGCCGTGAGCGAGATGCCGGATGCATCGGCCGCCGTCTATGCCTGGCGGTTTGACGGGAACGGTTTCACCTTCCTGAACAGTCAGCCCACGGGCCTGCCGGAGCATGGGGAAGACCCTTGCTATGTGGCTACGGACGGCATGGGCAACCTGGCCGTAGCCAACTACAGCGGCGGTTCCTTAGCCGTGTACAAGGTGCTGGAAGACGGCCGCATTTCCCCTATGGACACCCTGGTTATCAGCGGTATTGGCGGGCCGGACCTCTCCCGGCAGGACAAGCCCCACGTGCACTGCGTGCGGTACTTGGCCAACGGGGAGCACCTCATTTTCAGTGAGTTCAGTGCCGATGCCATAGGCGTTCTGGACCTCACGCCCCTGGGCGCACGCAATTACCGTACAGCCGTGCAGCTGCCCCCGGACTTCGGCCCCCGGCACATCATCACCGCCGACGGGCGGGCCTTCGTGATAGGGGAACTCTCCGGAGACATCGCCGTCCTGAACCCCATCGGCGGCGGCAGGTTCGAGATCAAGCAAATCATCAAGGCCGACCAGGTGGATGCCCGCGGTGCCGCAGACCTTCATTTTTCGGCCGACGGGGAATACCTTTACGCCAGCCTGCGCCTGAAAAATGACGGCATCGCCATCTTCAAGGCCGACGGGGACAATACCCTTACTTGTATAGGGTATCAGGCCACCGGCCCTCATCCGCGCAATTTCACGGTTCTGAAGGACTGGGTGCTGGTAGCCTGCCGGGATTCCGACCAGATTGAAATCTACGCCCGGGATGAAAAAACCGGCCTCCTGTCAGACACAGGACGCCGGATCGATACACCCAAACCGGTGTTTGTACAACTTAGGTAATTAGAGTCTTTTTTGAAATGATTCAATAAATTCTTTATGTTTCTTTTTGGTGAATTTTCCTCGAAAATAAACTATAAATAAAAATATCAATCATTTCAAAACAGACTCTTATTTCATTTTCTCTTCGTGCAGCGTGTCGTACTGGAGGCGCTTGCGGAAGATGTCTATGGCCGTGTAGATGGCGCTCATCATGGAACGCGGGTCTGCCTCGTCACGGCCGGCCATGTCGTAGGCCGTGCCGTGGTCCGGCGAAGTGCGCACGATGGGAAGGCCCGCCGTGTAGTTGACCCCGTCGGAGAAGGCGAGGGCCTTGAACGGGGCCAGGCCCTGGTCGTGGTACATGGCCAGCGTGGCGTCGAAGCGGCTGTAGTTCCCCAAGCCGAAGAAGCCGTCGGGGGAGTAGGGACCGAAGGCCTGGATGCCCTCCTGCATGGCCTCCTGCACGGCCGGGAGGATGATGTTCTGCTCTTCGTCTCCCAGCAGGCCGCCGTCTCCGCAGTGGGGGTTCAGGCCCAGGACGGCAATCTTGGGATCGGCCACTCCGAAGTCTCTCTGGAGGGAGGCCTTCATGATGCGCAGCTTGCCCAGGATGCTTTCGCGGGTGAGGCTGGCGGGAACCTCGCGCAAGGGAATGTGGCCCGTGACCACGCCTATCTTGATCTGGTCGCTTACCATGATCATGGTTACGTCATCGGCCCCGAATTCCTTCTGCAGGTATTCCGTGTGGCCGGTGTTGGAGAAGCCTTCCGCGTTCATCGCGCGCTTGTTGATGGGGGCTGTCACCAGCACGTCCACCAGGCCTTCCTTGACGTCCTTGACAGCCGTTTCCAAGGACTGGATGGCCGCCTTGGCGCTGTCCGGGGTGCTTTGTCCAGGCTCTGCGTAGATGTTGTCCGGCAGGCAGTTCACCAGGTTGATTTTCTTCTGTCTGGCATCGGCCGCCGAAGAAATGACGTTGATGTCCATGGGGCCGATGTTATGTAAAGTCTTGCGGTAGAAGCCCATCAGCTTGGACGAGCCGTAGATGACGGGGGTGAAGGAATCCAGGATTCTTTCATCGGCCAGGGCCTTGATGATGACTTCGTATCCGATGCCGTTGCTGTCGCCTTGGGTGATTCCGACGACGAGTTTGGGAAGTGCCATATTACAGTATTGTATCAGTTTCAGCAGTATAACCGGAATCCTCCGGCAGGTTCGGACTGTGGTAGGCGGCTACGGCCAGGGCGTCGCAGCGCTCGTTTTCGGGGTGTCCGGCATGCCCCTTGATCCAGTGGAAAGCCACCCGGTGCCTGCTGTAAACGGCATCGAAGCGAAGCCACAGGTCCACGTTCTTCTTGCCCTTGAAGCCCTTTTGCTTCCATCCTTCCAGCCAGCCTTCGTTGAGGGCCTTGACCACATAGGAGGAATCGCTCACTACGTGAACCTCGGCATTTTCCCATTTGATCTGCTCCAGACCGATGATCACCGCCAGCAGCTCCATCCGGTTGTTGGTGGTGAGGGCAAAGCCGCCGGAGAGTTCTTTCTCGCGGGTGCCGCAGCGGAGCACAATCCCGTAGCCGCCGGGGCCGGGGTTGCCGCTGGCCGCGCCGTCCGTGTACAGGTAGATGGGAGGCTTTTTTTCCATGGACGCAAAGATAGCAAAAAATCGTCTCTAATCGGCCTAAAAAGTTTTCTGTAGGTTCAATCTTTTTAAAATCGGCTAATACCCATGGTATTATCGGTTTTTTTTTGTACCTTTGCGCCGCACTTGAAAGCAACTTTTTACAAACAATAAATTAACAAACAATTATGATCAGACTTGGTATTAACGGTTTTGGCCGTATCGGTCGTATGGTTTTCCGCGCTGCCGTGGAGAACTTCAACAAGGACATCGTTGTGGTAGGTATCAATGACCTCCTCGATCCCGATTATCTCGCTTACATGCTCAAGTACGACTCCGTACATGGCCAGTTCAACCACGATATCAAAGTGGAAGGCAACTACCTCATCGTAGATGGCAACAAGATTCAGGTCTTCTGCGAGAAAGATCCCGCCAACATCACCTGGGGCGCCCTCAACACCGACGTCGTTGTAGAGTCCACCGGTTTCTTCCTCACCGCCGAGCTGGCCGAGGCTCACATCAAGGCCGGTGCCAAGAAGGTTATCATGTCCGCTCCTTCCAAGGATGCCACCCCTATGTTCGTGTATGGTGTGAACCACAAGACCTATGCTGGCCAGACCATCATCTCCAACGCTTCCTGCACCACCAACTGCCTGGCTCCCATCACCAAGGTGCTCAACGACAAGTTCGGTGTTGTCCGTGGCCTGATGACCACCGTTCACGCTGCTACCGCTACCCAGAAGACCGTTGACGGTCCTTCCAAGAAGGATTGGCGTGGTGGCCGTGGTATCCTCGAGAACATCATCCCTTCCTCCACTGGCGCTGCCAAGGCTGTAGGTAAGGTTCTCCCCGAGCTCAACGGCAAGCTCACCGGCATGTCCCTGCGTGTCCCCACCTCCGACGTCTCCTTCGTGGACCTCACTTGCGAACTCGCCAAGGAAGCCACTTACGAAGAAATCTGCGCTGCCATGAAGGAAGCCTCCGAAGGCGAACTCAAGGGCATCCTCGGTTACACCAACGAGGCCGTGGTCTCCACCGACTTCCGCAACGACGCCCGCACCTCCATCTTCGACGAGAAGGCCGGCATCCAGCTGGACAAGACCTTCGTGAAGGTTTGCGCCTGGTACGACAACGAGTGGGGCTACAGCAACAAGGTTTGCGAAATGGCCAAGGTCATCACCAAGTAAGAGACCATCTGCTTGTGCTTACTAACCGGCTCCTCTCTGGAGCCGGTTTTTTTGTGCCTGCCGGTTTGTTGGCGTGCTGTTGTTGCCGTGTCGTTGTAGCCGTGCTGTCGTTGCCGCGCCGTCCCTTGTGCTCGGCCGGGCCGTCCCTGGTCCTCGGCCTCACCGTCTCCGGTCCCTCGTCGTGCCGTCGCCGGTCCGCATTTCCCTCCGGGACCCGCGACGCTGTGTGCTCCCCAGCTCTCTTTCCCGTCCCTGGTGCTCGGCCGGGCCGTCCCCGGTCCCTCGTCGTACCGTCGCCGGTCCGCATTTCCCTCCGGGACCCGCGACGCTGCATGCTCCCCAGCCCTCTTTCCCGTCCCCAGTCCTGGCACCTTTCGCGGACCTGCAACACAAATCCAGCCGGACCTGCAACGCAGATCCGGCTGGACCAACGACAAACACATCACTCAATGCGTTTTGCTTCGGCCTGCTGTGACCAGGTCGGTAACCACCTCCCGCGGGAGCTGAAGGCAGCGGGCCAACTGCGGAACCGTAGTCCGATAGCCCCGGTACAGGTACGGGAGCAGTCGGGCCTTCATCTCCGGTGTTAGTTCCGGAATGGTTTTGTGAAAGAACCGGTCGGCCATTCCTACAGCTATGGCCATCATTTCTGCATCGGTATGACTGTTGCGACCGTTCAGGAAGAGCTTCTGCTCCATTTCGGCCACGTTCACGGAGCCGATTGTTTTCAGAAAGAAGGCCTGGTCGTGGCAGAAAGCGCTTTCCAGATAGCTCCAGTCGCAGACGCTGGCCGGCTCCACACTGCCATCGGCATTCAGCAGCCAGGGCACACAGCTCAGATCCAGGTGCGTGCGGAACACAGCTTCCCGTTCCCGACGGGACAGGCCGATAACACTTCGACACGCCTGGGGACTTTTCCCCTTTGCGAACATTCCCCGGTAGCCAGACCAGCGGTAGTCTTCTATTCGACAACCGGCATCGAGAGCATTGCGAGGAATGTAGGCGAGGGCATTACGCACGTACCAGTCTGTGTCCAGATACTGGACGTCCACGTGGGCCCGCGACAGTACGGCGGTTTCATGGTACTTCCAGCTGAGGTACTGTGAATGCCTCTTTTTGGCATACTCACCCACCTTTGCAGCCGTTTCCATATCGGCTGCCAAGACACCGACATGGCCGTGGTTTGACATGGCTATTTCTATAATAACCAGGCAGTTATTCCTCCATGCGCTAATGTAGAAAGATTTTTCTAAATGATCGTAGTCTTCATCGTCCCGACATAGCAGCACCGATTCCATCCCCTCCAGACTAATGTGGAAGGGATACACTTTCTGTATGGTTCCGTCCGGCAGTTTCCGGCTTACAACTCTTTCAAATGCCATATCAGTTTTTCAAATCTGGCAGGACAGACTCTTATTATTCCGCACCTCCTTCTTCATCGGCCAAAGCCTGATCCACAAGGGCAAGAATCTCCTCCCCATATTTATTAAAGTGCCCTGGCCCGAAGCCGTGAATGTCCACCAGGGCTTCCCTCGTCCTGGGCGCCTCGTCAGAAATGGCCCACAGGGTGCGGTTGGTCAGGATCAGGAAGGCCGATAAGCCCGTCTCACGTGCCTTGTCCCGCCGCCACTGGATGAGATAATCCCTCAGCAGGGGGTGCTGGCTCTTGTAGTCATCGGCCCGAATGTGCTTGCGGGCCCAGTTTACCAGGGTGTTGTCGTCTGTGGTTTCCAGCTTGAACAGGTCACTGGTTACCAGCAGGGTGTTGTTGTCCTGCAGAGAAATGTTCAGAAGTGTTTGCATACCATTGCGTTTTTATGTGTGCTGACAGATTATTCTGTCTTCCTGCAAAGAACCGAAAAATTATCCGTGTAACGAATAATGAAACGTTTAACTGCATTTTCGGCCTTCGGGGCCACTGAGGGGCCGATTTTTCGAGTGACTACACGGATAAAACGCGATTTTTTCTGTTTTGGGCCGATAGGTGAGAATGTAACAGATTGGTCGTGAGCCCGTTGAAAAAATAGGTCTGGTGAAACGGATAGTACATTTTTGGGCCCGTCGGGAGCCTGCAGCGTTGCGGGTCCAGAGCAGGAGCGTCGCAGGTCCCGGGAGAGAAGTGTCGCGGGTCCCGGAGGGGAATGCAGACCGGGGACGGTGAGGCCGAGGACCGGGGACGATGAGGCCGAGGACCGGGGACAGGAAAGTGGTCTGGGGAGAGTGTAGCGTCGCGGGTCCCGGAGGGGAATGCAGACCGGGGACGGCAAGGTCGGGGACCCGGGACGCCACGGCGAGGGATCAGGGACCGACCGTCCCCGCTCCCCGATAGTGCACGGCCGGTCAGCCGCGGAGGGAACGGATGATGGCGCGGGCGACGGCGGCGGAAGCACCGGTGCCGCCCAGGATCTGGCGGATTTGGGCGTAGTCGGCCTGCATGCCCTGGCGGTAATCCTCGTCCAAGAACAGGCGGGAAAGCTCCTCATACAGGGCCGGGGCCGACACTTCGTTCTGGATGAACTCCCGGAAAGCCAGGCGGTCCAGGATGAGGTTGCCTAGGGATATGTACTTGACCTTGATGAATTTACGGGCAACGGAGGCCGGGACGAGGGAGGCCATGCGGTAGGCCACCATCTGGGGGGTGCCGATGAGGGCCGCTTCCAGGGAGGCCGTACCGGAGTTGATGACGGCGGCCCGGGCATGGCGGAGGGCGCCGTACGTTTCCCCGAAGACCACTTTCACATACTCCCGGGGGCCGATGAAGGGGGCATAGTCGGCCATGGACCTGGACGGGGCGGCCGCTATCACAAAGAGGTGGGAGGGGTGAGCGGCGTGCCAGGCATCGGCCAGTTTCATGTACACGGGCATCATGGATTTGATTTCCATGCTGCGGGAACCGGCCAGCAGGGCCGCCCAGGGCTGGTCCGGCAGGCCGGTGCGGGACAGGAAATCTTCCCGGCTTTCGCTAAGGGCCGGACTGGCCGATATGGCGTCCACCAGAGGGTTGCCGGCATACTCGTACGGAACCCCGTGCTTGTCAAAATACGCCTTCTCGAAGGGAAAGACGATGAACAGTTTGTCCACCCAGGCCTTTATCTTGTTGATACGGCTTTCGCGCGATGCCCACACTTTGGGCGCAATATAATAGTAAACCTTGTAGCCGGCCCCGTGGGCAAATTCGGCTATCTTCAGGTTAAATCCGGGGTAGTCTATCAGGATAACCACGTCCGGTTTCCAGGCCTGGATGTCCTCCTGGCAGCGCTTCACCCTTTCCAGCAGCGCACGGCCCTGGCGGAGTACCTGGAGAATGCCCATAACGGCGCCTTCCCTGTAATCGGCCACCAGGCCTTCCCCGCTTTCGTGCTGGTGAAAGACGGCATCCATGAGCGGGCCGCCCCAGAAACGCACGTGCGCCTGTGGGTCTTCGGCATAAAGGCCCTTCATGAGGTTGCTTCCGTGGAGTTCTCCGGAGGCCTCTCCCGCTACAATATAATATTTCATAGGGATTGAAGCCGGTTAAGTTCCTGCCAGTCTGTCATCTGGGCATTCAGCGGCACAATGGTAATCCAGCCCTGTTCCAGCAGCAGATGGTCTGCATTTTCGGTGTCCTTGTCGTCGTTCACGAAGGTGCCGCGCATGAAAACGGCCTTTTCCCCTTCTTCCAAATCTACGCGGTAGTGCTGCCACAGGAAGGAATCCGTGAGGATGCCCAGGTTGGATTCGTCCCAAGGTTCAAACTCCTTGATCCAGTGGCCGATACCCTGGCGCGCATACCTTACGCCCTTAATTTGTTCCGGCGGAATGGCCGGGAAGTTGATGTTGTAATACAGGCCGGGATGGTCCTGGGGCCAGTTGTCCAGAAGCTTTTGCAGAATGTCCGGGAGGAGGGCTTCCACCACGGAGAAATCGGCATCGGGGCGTATGTCGCAGAGGGATACGCCGATGGCCTTGCGCCCGTTGATGACGGCTTCCTCCGCCGCACCCATTGTGCCGCTGTAATTGGCGGCCGTGGAAGCGTTGGTGCCGTGGTTGATGCCGGTGACCACCAGGTCCGGGTCCCGGTTTTCGTATTTGTATTCCAGGCCGAATTTGACGCAAGAGGCGGGGGAGGCGTCCAAGTACGTCCACCGCCCCGGGCCTTCTTCCGGAAGGTCCTTGTAGGCCAATTGTTTATTACCCAGCGAAACGGCCATGGACGTGGCGCTCTGGTGGAATTTGGGCGCTACCACCGTCACATCCCCGAAGCGGGCCATGATGCGCGCCAGCACATGGATGCCGGCCGCCTTGTAGCCGTCGTCGTTGCAAATCAAAATCTTCATCCTGCAAATATAGAGATTTTTGCTTAAATTTGCAGGATAATCAGAAACATATGAAACGATACATCATTCCTTTTTTGACGGGTCTGTCGGTCCTTTCCTGTGGCTCCAAGTTGCCCGATACGCCGGACGTTCCCACCCCGAAACCGGATCCGGCTCCCATCTCCGTTGTTACCATTGATGCCCCGGCCTCTTCGGCCCTCGCCGGCAAGGAAAGCCTCTCGGTCGATGAAGCCGAGACCTATATGGCGGAGCTCCAGAATGCCTGGAAGACGGCCGTCAAGGCTGCCTATTCCGAAGCCTTCGACGCCAAGAAGATTATCATCGGCGACAAGAAGATGCCCGTCTGGTGGACCACCTACGACCCCACACCGGCCGAAGGACGTTCGCTGTTCATCTCCCTCCATGGTGGCGGCGGCGCTCCCGCCAGCCTGAACAACAGCCAGTGGGAGAACCAGAAGAAACTGTATCGGCCCTCCAATTCCGTGTACCTTTGCCCCCGTGCCATCCAGGACACCTGGGACCTGCATTTCGTAAATGAGGCCGATGCTTTCTACGAGGCCATCATCCGCTATGCCGTGAGTGCCCTGGACGTGAATCCCAACAAGGTTTACATCATGGGTTACTCTGCCGGTGGAGACGGCGTATGGCGCCTGGGCCCCCGTATGGCCGATCATTGGGCCGCTGCTTCCATGATGGCCGGCCATCCCGGTGACGTGCGCCTGGAAAGCCTCCGCAATACCCCGTTCGCCATCTGGTGCGGTGCCCTGGACGCCGCCTACGACCGCAACAAGGAGTGCGCCGCCCGCATCGAGGAGATGGACGCCCTGCAGAAGGCCGATCCGGAAGGGTACATCCACGACGGTCACATCGTGGCCGGCAAGGAGCACTGGATGGACGGGGAAGACCGCGCCGCCGTGCCGTGGATGGCCCAGTTCACCCGCAACCCCTATCCGAATAAGGTAGTATGGGTGCAGGGAGACGCCCTGAAAGGCGCTTTCTACTGGCTGGGCGTTCCGCAGAGCCAGGCCCAGAAGGGCAAGGAGCTGGTGGCCAGCGTAAAAGACAATGTGATTACCATTGAAAAGAGCGACTATTCCAAGGTAACGGTGTACCTTAACGACACCCTGGTGAACCTGGACAAGCCCGTGAAGGTGGTCTTTGACGGCAAGGTG
>CAJOLS010000008.1 GCA_905235535.1 uncultured Bacteroidales bacterium | reverse complement strand
GCTGGGCCTGAGCGTGGACAGCATCCAGAACATCGCCACGGATATCCTCTTCGGCCAGCTGCGTCTGGTGATTGCCACCATGGACATCGAGGAAATCAATGCCGACCGTGACAAGTTCCTGGCCAACGTTTCCACCAATGTGGAAGCCGAACTGCGCAAGATTGGCCTCAAGCTCATCAACGTGAACGTGACGGATATCCGCGACGAATCCGGCTACATCGAGGCCCTGGGTAAGGAAGCCGCCGCCAAGGCCATCAACGACGCCAAGAAGAGCGTGGCCGAGCAGAACCGTTTCGGTGAAACCGGCAAGGCCAATGCCGACAAGGACACCCGCATCAATGTGGCCGCTGCCGATGCAGACGCCGTCAAGGGTGAAAACGCAGCCAAGATTGAGATTGCCAATTCCGACGCCCTCCGCCGTCAGAAGACCGCCGAGGCAGACCGCATAGCCGTAGCCGCCGAAAAGGTGCAGGCCGCCAAGGCCCTGGAAGAGGCCTACCAGAGTGAGCGTGACGCCGAACTGGCCCGTGCCGAGCGGGAGCAGGCCACCCAGAAGGCCAACATCGTGGTAGCTGCGGAGATTGACAAGCAGAAGAAGATCATCGAGGCCGAGGCCGAAGCGGAGCAGATCCGCCGCAAGGCCAAGGGTGAGGCCGACGCCATCTTCGCCAAGATGGACGCCCAGGCAAAGGGTATGCTGGAAATCCTCACCAAGCAGGCCGATGGTTTCAGGAGCCTGGTCACCGCCGCTGAGGGAGACGCCCAGAAGGCCGTCCTCATGATGATTGCCGACAAACTGCCCGAACTGGTGAAAACGCAGGTGGAGGCCGTCAAGGGCATCAACATAGACAAGGTCACCGTCTGGGACACCGGCAGCGGCACCGAAGGCAAAACGGCCACGTCCAACTTCATCTCCGGTATGATGAAGAGCGTCCCCCCGCTCGATGACCTCTTCAAAATGGCCGGCATGGAGCTCCCGTCCTACCTCAAAGGCCAGAAGGCCGATGAGCAGCCCCAGCCCGAAAAGTAAGTGCGTATGCCGATCATCACCAATATCGATGTCATGCTGGCCCGCCGGAAAATGTCTTCCGGCGAGCTGGCACAGAAAGTCGGCATTACTCCCGCCAATCTTTCCATCCTCAAATGCGGCAAAGCCAAGGCCATCCGCCTGAGTACGCTGGAAGCCCTGTGCCGCGCCCTCGACTGCCAACCGGCGGACATATTGGAATACAGACCCGAAGAATGATGAAAACAATCCTCAGAAAAGTATTTTTCCTCAGCTTTTTCTTTTTTGTCCTGTTCCTCTTCCCGGTAAGGGCGCAGGAACTGTTTCCCAACCATCCGCTGCCCCAGCGGCCGGATACGCTCCGGATCCTGGCCATCGGCAACTCTTTTTCCGACGACGCCACGGAATACCTGCCCGGCCTGATGGAGGCCGCCGGCATCCGCAATGTCATCCTGGGGCGCCTCTACATAGGAGGCTGCACCCTGGAAAGGCACTGCACGGAGTTCGAAACCCAGGGCCACGAATATGTGTACAGGAAGTCCGTGGCCAATGAGTGGGAAACGGTGAAGCGCTACCAGGAGGGAAGTTTCATGGACGGAGTGGGGGACGAGCCCTGGGACATCATTACCCTTCAGCAGGGTTCTCCCCTAAGCGGCCGGTGGGACAGTTACGACCCCTGGCTGGCCCGCCTGATAGAGATTGTGCGGCAGAATTGCCAAAACCCGAATGCGGCCATCGTATGGCACCAGACCTGGGCCTATGCCCACGACTACCAGAGCCGCAGCTTTGCCAACTATACCTATAATCAGGAGTTGATGTATGCCTGCATTGAATCCTGTGTGGAAAAACTGCGCCGGGATTATGACATCCCCGTGGTCATCGCTTCCGGCGTGGCCGTGCAGAACCTGCGCAAGGCAGGGAAGGTGCACACCGAAAGGGAATTCACCCGCGACGGTTTTCACATGGATTACAAATATGGCCGCTATCTGACGGCCTGCGTATGGTTTGAAACCCTTGTGCGCCCCGTTTTCGGGGTAAGCGTCCAGGGCAATACCTTCCGCAACCAGGGAACCGAGAACGAGATAACGCAAAAAGAAGCCCGGATTCTGCAGAAAGCAGCCATCCAGGCCTCCGGTTATTGGAAATAGTTTCCTATTTCATAACAAACAGCAAGTCTCCACCATCCTTTATGTCCCCATATCGGATGGTGGTTCCTTTCAGTTTCTTCCCGTTCAGGTAAACGGCCTTCACGTAAACGTTTTTCTTAGACCAATTCCGGGTGCGCACGGTAAGGGTGCCGCCGCCCGATAGCAGTACTTTCACGCCGGGAACGCAGGGGGAGCCCAGCTCGTACTCGTCGCTTCCGGGGCACACGGGATAGAAGCCCATGCAGTTGAAGATGTACCAGGCGCTCATCTGGCCGCAGTCGTCGTTGCCGCTCAGGGCGTCCGGGGTGTTGCCGTAGAAGTGGTCTGCCACGTAGCGCACCCACTTCTGGCAGGCCTGCGGCTTGCCCAGTTTGTTGTACAGGTACAGCACGTGGTGACAGGGCTCGTTGCCGTGCCAGTAGCCGCCGATGCGGCCCCAGATGTCGTGGGCGCCGGGGATGTCGTCGCTCATTTCCAGTTCGAAGATGCTGTCCAGGCGCTTGAGCAGGAAGTCTTTCCCGGCTATGTCCATGTAGTCTTCAAAGGCGTGGGGCACCGTCCAGGTGTACTGCATGGTGAAGCCTTCGGTAATGTCTCCCCAGCCGTTCACGGAGCCGGGGCCCTGGTAGGCGATGGGGGCGAAGGGCGTGCGCCAGTTGCCGTTGGAATCCCGGCCTCTCATGTACTTGGTCTCGGGGTCTATGAGGTTACGGTAGTTGCTGCTGCGCCTCAGGAAGAACTCGTAGTCTTCCCAGTGGCCCAGTTTCTTGGCCACCTGGGCTATGCACCAGTCGTCGTAGGCATACTCCAGCGTCTTGGAAACGGATTCCTTCTCCTTGTCGAAGGGAACGTAGCCCAGCTGCGTATATTCCGGGATGCAGTCGTAATGGGGGTTGGTGGCGGTGGCCTTCATGGCCTGGTACGCCCTCTCGTAGTCAAAACCCTTTACGTCCTTCATAATCATATCGGCCAAGACGGAGCAGGCGTGGTAGCCTATCATGCACCAGGTTTCCCCTCCGTAGAAGCTCCAGATGGGCAGCATGTGCTCTGCGCTTTTGTCGTAGTGGGCCAGCATGGAATTGGCGATATCGGCCTGGAGGGGCTGGTTCACCAGGTTCAGCAGGGGATGGAAGGCCCGGTAGGTGTCCCAGAGGGAGAAGGTGGTGTAGTTGGTGAAGCCCACCGCCTTGCCAATGGTTTTGTCGTGCTCCCGGAAGCGGCCGTCGGCATCCTGGAAGAGGAAGGGATGCTGCGCGGTGCGGTACACGCTGGTGTAGAATGTCTCCTTGGTGGCCCGGTCACAGGAAGGGTCCAGCTGGTATTTGCCCAGCTCTTCTTCCCACAGCTTTTCCGCCTCGCTGCGCACCTGCTCGAAGCTCTTTCCTTCCACTTCCCCAAGGTTGAGGAGGGCGCCGTCCGTCCCCACGGCCGATACAGCCGTCCTTACGGTGACCGTCTGCCCTTCCCGGGTGCTGAAGCGCACGCAGGCCTGCAGGCCCTTTCCCCAGGCTTCCAGGCTGCTGCGGAAGCGTTTGGTATTATAGATGACAGGCTCTCCTTCCTGCAGAATGACGAAATCCCGGATGGGCTCCGAGAAACGGGCGGCAAAATATACATGGCGGTCCGGGTTCCAGCCCGCCACAATCTTGCTGCCAATGATGGTATATTCGTCCAACAGGCGCACGGAAGACCACTCACAGGGCCAGCGGAGGGTGTGGTTCAGGTCCACCATCACGTAGGCCGAATCGGCCGCCGGATAGGTGAAACGGAGGATGCCGCTGCGGGCGGCGGCCGTCATTTCGGCCTTGACTCCGTAATCCAGCAAATCTACGGTGTAGTAACCCGGCCCGGCCCATTCCCGCTGGTGGCTGAAACGGGAGCGGTAGCCGCTGTCCGGGTCCTCTTCCGTTCCTGTGGCCGATTTCAGGGAACCGGTGCCGGGAACAAAGAGGAAGTCTCCCAGGTCCGGAATGCCGGTACCGCTCAGGTGGGTGAGGCTGAAGCCCATGATGGTGGGCTTGTTGTATTTGTAGCCGGCCGCCACGTCGTAGTCAAAATCGTCCGTGTCCGGGCTTATCTGGATGCCGCCGAAGGGAATCTGGGCGCCGGGATATACGTTCCCGAAGCCGTCCGTTCCGATGAAGGGGTTCACATAGTCGATGAGGCGCTCCTGCGCAAAGGCGGCCGTGCAGGCAAGCAGGGCCAGGGTTAGAAAGGTCTTTCTCATAGCGAGTAGGGTTTGGTGCCTGCGGCAATTCCGCGGCGTTTATTGGGAGTCTTGCTCATGGTGAATTCCAGCGTGCCGCCCTTCGTCAGCTCTTCGTGCGTAAGGTAGAGGCGGTCCAGGGGCTTTCCGTTCAGTTTGACGGCCTGGACGTAACGCTTGGCGTCGCTTACGCCGGGGGCCTTGATTTCCAGGATGTTCCCGTTCTCAAGTTGCAATTTTACGTACGGCAGGAAGGGAGCGCCGATAACGTACTGGTCCGTTCCGGGGCACACGGGATAGAAGCCCATCACCGAGAAGATGTACCAGGCGCTCATCTGTCCGCAGTCGTCGTTGCCGCCCAGGCCGCGGATTTCGGGCTTGTAGAAGCGGTTGATGATTTCCCGCAGCCAGTACTGGGTTTTCCAGGGCTGGGACGTCCAGGCATAGAGGTAGGGGATGTGGTGGCTGGGTTCGTTGCCGTGCACATATCCTCCCAGCAGGCAGTCTTCGGACACGTCCTCGTTGTCGGCATAGCAGTATTCCGGCAGATGGGTGCCAAAAAGGTCGTCCAAGGTGGCTGTGAAGCGTTTGTCCCCGCCCATCAGCTGCTTGATGCCGTTTACGTCATGGGGCGCGTGGAAGGAGAAATTCTGCGAATTTCCTTCGATGAATCCCTGTCCCACCGTCTGCTTGACGTCAAAATCGGCCTTGAAACTGCCGTCCCTGTAGCGGGGACGGGACAGGCCGATGCTGCTGTCGAATACGTTCTTGTAGTTGGTTGCACGGGCATAGTAGCGGCGGGCCGTTTCCCCGTCTCCCAGCCTTTCGGCCGCGGCGGCTATGGCCCAGTCGTCGTAGGCATACTCCAAGGTGTTGCTGGCGGCCGTGGAAGTGGCCTCCAAGGGCACGTAGCCCAGATCAATGTATTCTCCCAGGCCTCCGTACCAGGGTACGCTGGAGGTGGAGACCATGGCCTCCAGGGCTTCCTTCCCGTCCACCTTGAGGCCCTTGGCAATGGCGTCGGAAAGGACGCTTACGCTGTGGTAACCGGTCATGCACCAGTTCTCGTTGGCCATGTGGCTCCAGATGGGCAGCATGCCGTGCACGCTTTGCCGGTAGTGGGCCAGCATGGAGGCCACCATGTCTTCGTCCCGGTGCTGTTTTACCAGGGCCAGGAAGGGATGCTGCGCCCTGTAGGTGTCCCAGAGGGAGAAAACGGTGTAGTTGGTGAAGCCCTCTGCCTTGTGCAGTTCGTGGTCCAGGCCCCGGTAGAGGCCGTCCACGTCCATATACACGGAGGGGTTGATCATGGTATGGTAGAGCGAGGTGTAGAACATGGTCTTCTGCTCCTCGCTGCCTTCTATCTCCATGCAGGAAAGCTCTTTTTCCCAGGCCTGTCTGGCTTCCTTCCTAAGCTGGTCGAAGCCTTTGTCCCCGGCCTCGGCCTCCAGGTTCTTGAGGGCGCCCGCAGTGCCGGTGGCCGACAGGCCTACTTTCACGGTAACCTCCGGCGTGGAGGCCGTGTCAAAGCGGAACCAGGCGGCCAGCTTCCGGCCCGCCATCTCCGGGAAATTGTGGTACTGGGGGAATTTGGCATAGCCGCCCTTGTAATAGACGGGTGCCTTGTCCTCGTAACCATATTCCACGATGGGGCTGGAGAACCGGATGGCAAAATACGTATAATTGGTGCGGGCCCAGCCGTTGGTGATGCGGTAGCCGGTGACCAGGGTGGGGCTTTCCACCCTTACCTCGGCCCAGAGGGTTTTTCCGTCGTAGTTGTAGATGCCGTGGTCCAGGTCCAACACTATGTGGCCCCGGGCCCCTTCCGGGAAGGTGTAGCGGTGCACGCCCACGCGCTGGGTGGCGGTAAGTTCCACCCGGATGCCGCTGTCTTCCAGTTTTACCTCGTAGTGGCCGGCTCCGGCCGATTCATCCCTGTGGCTGAAGCGCTGGCGGTATCCGGATTCCGGGTTTTCCGCCGTGCCGGGGGTGAGGAGTATCTCTCCCGTGCCGGGCATGAGCAGGATGTCTCCCAGGTCCGAATGGCCCGTTCCGCTGAAATGCGTGTGGGAAAAGCCCACGATGGTGCAGTCTTCATACTGGTAGCCGGCGCAGTATTCGTAGGTGCGCGGCTGGTAGGTTCCCCGGATGTTGTGGGGAATCATTTCCGTGTCCGGAGACAGCTGCACGCCGCCAAAGGGAACGCAGGCTCCGGGGAAAGTGTGCCCCATTCCGGCGGTGCCGATGAAGGGGTTCACATACTGAACGTGCTGGGCCTGGAGGTTCAGGCACAGGCCCAGAAAGCAGACCAAAGAAAAAAAATGCGTTTTCATACCTCAAAGATAACAATAATGCCAATTTTTCACTATATTTATGCTATGAAAATGTTTCCTCTTGCCATCGGCCTTCTAACCCTTCCTTTCCTGTTTGCCTGCGGGCCGCGGGCCGCCCGTTTTGACGAGAATCAGATTGTCCTTTCCCTGGGCGTCATCAGCGATACGCACATAGGCAACGGATACGGTTCGGAAGAGAAATTCAAGGAGGCCCTGACGCAGTTGCAGGAGGCTTCGCAGGGCAATCTGGCCGCTGTCCTGGTGGCGGGAGACCTGGTCAATACCGCATCGGCCCCCCAGATTGCCGCCTTCAGGGAAATTTACGAAAGCGTCCTAAACCCTGCAGAGGTTCCCATGGTTTATACGGTGGGCAACCACGATATGAATCCGGGTTACCGCTGGACAAAGGAGAGCGTGGCCTGGAATTCCGCCTTCCACACCGTCCTCGGAGAGAATTTCTTCCAGACAGACCTGGACCCTGTCATGCGGGATTCGCTGGAGTGCCGGCACTGCGTCTTCGGCCCTTATCATGTCCTCTGCATCACCCCGGACAACACAAACCCTATAACCTATGCCCCCGCGGCCCTGGAATGGCTGGAGGCCCGCCTGAAGGAGATTACGGAAAAAGATCCGGGCCGATATGTCCTCCTCCTCACCCATCCCATGATTTACGGCACCTGCTACGGCTCCGTGCTACAGGATACGTACACCCGGCTGGGGGAATACTGGGCCACCAAGGAGCTGGGCGGCATCCTTTCCCGCTATCCGCAGGTGATTACCTTCGGAGGCCACCTGCACTTCCCCCTGAACGACCCCCGCAGCATCTGGCAGGGGAGTTTCACGGCCGTTGGAACCGCCTCCACCAGCTACATGGCCATAGACAACGGCGGGTATGAAGATATGGCCACCCTCACCACCATGAAGGGAGCCGGCAAGTTCTCGCAGGGCCTGCTGCTGCAGTTTGACAGGAAGGGGAACGCCCGCCTCACCCGCATGGATTTCTACCACAGGGCGGTGATAGGTGAGCCCTGGGAACTCCCTGCGCCCAAGGCAAACGGCTCCCATCTGCAGCGCTACAACCACGAAACCCTGAAGGCACGCAATACAGCTCCCACGCTTTCGTCGGCCCGGTTCCAGGACGGCAAACTGTGCTTCGAGGCCGGGAAAGACGACGAATTCGTACACCATTATCTGGTCACCATCAGCCGGGACGGGGTTCCCGTTGCCCAAAAGAAGGTTCTGGCCGATTTTTACGCTTCGCCGCTCCCTTCGGGGATGAAGCCCCTGTACGAGCTTCCGCTGGAAGGCCTGGAGGAAGGGGAGTACACCGCTGCCATCGTAGGGGTGGATTCCTGGGATGCCTCCAGCGAGCCCATAACGTGTGAGTTCCATGTAAATAATTCTAACACAAACTGATATGCTAACCACTATTCTGTTATCGGCCTTTCTGGGCCTGGCGCAGAGCCCCCTTGTTCCCGTTGTGGAAGAGGGCGTCAAAGGCTATGTGCCTTCTGCGGAAGCCGTGGCTGCCAAAGAGCAGTTCCGGGACAATAAATTTGGCGTTTTCATCCACTGGGGCGTGTATTCCATGCTGGCCCAGGGAGAATGGGTGATGCACCAGCAGAACGTTCCCTACGAGGAATATTCCAAGTATCCCGGCGGTTTCTATCCGTCCCGTTTCGACGCCGCCCAGTGGGTGCGCCAGATCAAGGCGTCCGGTGCCAAGTATATCACCATCACTTCGCGCCACCACGACGGTTTCTCCATGTTCGCCACCAAGGCTTCCCCCTACAATGTGGCGGACGCCACTCCCTTCGGCCGGGATCCCCTCAAGGAGCTGGCCGATGCCTGCCACGCAGAGGGAATCGGCCTCAATTTCTACTATTCCCTTCTGGACTGGGGCCGGGAGGACTATCCCCGCGGGGACGGCAATCCCAAGGCCGACTATGCCCATTACCTGGACTTCATGTGCGAGCAAATCACGGAACTGCTCACCCACTACGGCCCCATCGGCTGCATCTGGTTTGACGGGGACTGGGCCAAGATCAAGAAGCCCGAGGAAGGGAAGGAGCTGGTGGTGGACTTTGACTGGGGCTATGAGAGAATCTACAACCTCATCCACCGGTTGCAGCCTTCCTGCCTGGTGGCCAACAACCACCACCGCAACCCCATCCCGGGAGAGGATATCCAGGTGTTTGAACGGGACATCCCCGGAGAGAACGGCGCCGGCTACAGCCGCACCAGCCACATCAGCCAGGACCTGGCCCTGGAAACCTGCAAGACCCTCAACGACAACTGGGGCTACAACCTGAGGGATCCCCAGTGGAAAACGGTTCCGGATCTTCTCCGCACACTGGTGAGCATTGCCGGCCGCAATGCCAACCTTCTGCTCAATGTGGGACCCGGCCCGGACGGCACCATCCCCGAGGGCAGCGTAACCCGCCTGGCCGCCATGGGAGAATGGATGGCCGCCAACGGGGAAACCATCTACGGCACCCGGGCCACTATGCTCAAGCCCCAGCCCTGGGGCGTCCTCACCCACAAGGAGGGAAAGATTTTCCTGCACGTGATGGAAATGCCCGAAAACGGAACCATCACCCTTCCCTTCCCGCTCAAGGTGAAAAAGGGCAGGGTGAAGGCTTTTGCCGGCGGCGCCCCGCTCAGCTTCAAGAAAGGCAAGACCGATTTTACCGTCCAGCTGCCTGCAGACGCAGACTGCAGCATAGACTACATTGTGGAAATTAACCTGTAAATACCATACTAATCATGAAAAGAACCCTGTTATTCGTTGTGGCTGCATTTTCCCTTCTGGCCTGCAGCCCTTCCCGGACGCCCCTCAAAGTAATGACCTTCAATGTACGGGTGGGCATGGCAAACGACCATGAAAACTCCTGGCAGTACCGCCGCAAGGCCGCTGCCGATATGATTCTGGACCAGCGTCCGGCCGTTTTCGGCGTACAGGAAGCGGTAGATTTCCAGCTGGATTATTTCCTGGAGCAGTGCCCCATGTACCAGTGCGTGGGCGTAGGCCGTGAGGACGGCGTGAAGGGGGGCGAGCACATGTCCGTCTTCTACGACACCACCCGCATCGCCCTGCTGGACTGGGGAACCTACTGGCTGTCCGAAACGCCGGATGTGCCTTCCTTAGGCTGGGATGCCGCCTGCAAGCGCACCGCCACCTGGACGCTCCTCAAAGACCTTTCCTGCAACAAGGAATTCTTCTTTGTGAACACCCACCTGGACCACATGGGAGAGGTGGCCCGCCAAAACGGCCTGGCCCTCATCGTGGAAAGGATAGGCAAAATGAATCCCAATGGCAATCCCATGATTCTCACGGGAGATTTCAACGTGTATCCTGAAGACCCTTGCCTGACGGATCTGCGCAAAATGATGACGGATGCCTGGGAAACCGCTCCGGAAATTGACGAAGGCCCCACCTGGCACGACTGGGGCAAGGTTTCCGGCACCCGCCACATAGACTATATCTTCTATTCCGGTTTCCCGAAGTGCACCAGCCTGGCCCGCGTCACCCAGTCTTATGACAACGTGCCCTTCGTTTCCGACCATTATCCCGTAGTTGCTGTTCTGGAATGAAATTTCTCCTTGTAATTACCATCGGCGGCCTTCTGGGCCACGCTGTCGATGCAGGCTACGACGGCCGCCTTTCCCAGTACATAACGGGACCGGACAGTTATGCCATCCATCTGTTCAGTCCGGAAGTGGTGGCCCAGGGAAAAGGTGGCTGGCAGGGGGAACATGCCGGCAAGTGGATGTACACGGCCGCAAGGGCCTGTCAGCGCACGGGAGACCCTGTGCTGGGGCAGAAACTGGCCTCCGTTGCAGATTATCTGGCTTCGCTGCAGGAAGAGAACGGCTACCTGGGTTGTTACCGGGAGGATAAACGCTACTATCACCGCCCCGGACCGGAAGAGATGAAGGTGGACTGGGACACCTGGATTATGGCGTACCTTATCAAGGGTTTTACCCAGGCCAGCGTGGCGCTGGACCAGCCCCGTTATGCCGACTGCGCCCTGCGGATAGCCGGATTCCTGCACTGGAGCGTCTTTGACCAGGGAATCAAGCTGGCCCAGACGGGGCAGCACAGCGGCATGGCCGGCTGCGGAATCCTGGACCCGCTCTGCGACCTTTATCAAGTAAGGCCGGACCCCCTGGTGAAGGAACTCATAGACCGCTGTATCTTCGAGCTGGACAATACACCCTGCCTCCAGCTCATTTCCCTGGCCGGCAAGGGGTACGACGTCTCTCTCATCGGCAACGGGAAAATCTATGAAATGAACCGTTGCCTCACGGGGCTGGCCAAAGCATACCGGCTGTTTGGGGACAAACGCTTGCTGGAAGCCTGCACCCGTGCCTGGGAAAGCATCCGCAGCAACCACCTTACCACCCTGGGAGGGCCTTGGGGAGGAATCAATGTGTGCCTGGAGGTGTTCAACCGTCCGGCCGAGTGGGCCCCCTACGAGTGTACGGAAACCTGCTCGGTAATGGAATGGATGCATTTCACCTGGGAAATGCTGTGCATCAGCGGAGACGGAAAATATGCGGAGGAGCTGGAGAAAAGCGCCTACAATGCCCTGATGGCCGCGCGTGCCGAAGACGGCCTGCGCTGGGAGTATTACGTACGCACCAACGGGGAACTTACCCCCAAGGGAGACTGGGCTTGCTGCTGGAGCAGCGGAATGACGGCCCTGGAAGACATTCCCGTCTATCTGTACGATACCCGGAAGGACGGCGTTTATGTGAATATCATCTCCGAGTCCTCCTATGAGACGTCCGTAAAAGGGAATCCGGTGCAAATCTGCCAGAGTTCGGATTATGCCCGCAGCGGCAGGGCGGTTTTCGAGGTAGGCGGCCGGGGGAATTTCACCCTCGCGGTGCATCGGCCCGGATGGGCGGAGTCCTTCACGGTAAAAGTGAACGGAAAGGCGCTGACGGCGAAGGAAAAGGACGGATATATCCGTGTCAGACGCTCCTGGAAGGATGGAGACCGTCTGGAAATCGAGTTCCCTGTGGAGATACGCACCCTGGAAAGGAGCTGGGAATACCGCAATGGCGGTAAGAACGAGTATAACTTCTCCAACTGGTACAACGGCTTTACGCGGCACTACGTTACTTTCTGCGCGGGTCCCCTGGTCTATGCCACCAACCACAGGGACGACTTCGGGCAGCCGGACTCCCTGCTTCTGACGCGGGAGGAAATAGCCACGGCCCGCCTGGGCCAGGACGGAGAACTTCTGGCCGGAGCCCTCTGCCTAAAGCCCATTGCGCTGACACCCCCTTTCGATGACGGCCCGCAGTGGCGCACAACATGGTTTCAAATCCAACAATAATTAACGAACACATAAAAAATGAAGACATTCATCAAACTTGCATGGACTCTTGCGCTGGCCGGAGCATTCTCCTTATCGGCCGCCGCCAAGGATTATTTCGCCACCGACTTTGGTGCAAAGGCCGATGGTGAAACCCTCAACACCGCCATCATCCAGGCTGCCATTGACTATATCTCCTCCAACGGGGGAGGCCGGCTTGTCTTCAAGGGCGGAGACTTTGTAACCGGTTCCATCTACATCAAGTCCGACGTCACCCTGCACATCGAGGAGGATGCCCGCCTCCTGGGTTCCCTCAATCCCTGGGACTACGTAAGGGACAAGGATGCCAACTGGACCGCGATGGTTTTCTCCGTCATGCAGAAGAATGTGGGCATCACCGGAAAAGGCGAAATCAACTGCCGCGGCTTCCTGGTGGCCACCAAGGGCGTGGACTATGTGCATATGGGACTGATTGAAGACCCGCTCAAACTGGACCGTCTCCAGGAAAGCAAGCGCCCCGAGAATCTTCATTTCTACAAATGTGACGGCATTACGGTCAAAGACATTACGCTCCGGGACCCTGCCAGCTGGAACCAGCAGTACGACAAATGCCGCAACATTCTGGTGGACGGCGTGAAAGTGGACGCCAAGTCCTACTGGAACAACGACGGCATAGATATCGTGGACTGCTCCGACGTGATAATCCGCAACTGCGACTTTGACGCGGCCGATGACGTCTATTGCTTCAAGAGTCATAGCAAGGACGGCGTTTCGGAGAACATCTTGGTGGAGAACTGCCGCGGCCGCTCCAGCGCCAACGGTATCAAATTCGGCACCTACACCCTTGGAAAATTCAAGCATTTCACCTTCCGGAACGTCTATATCTACGACACCTACCGGTCGGCCATCACTATTGCCACGGTGGACGGCGCCCAGATTGAAGACGTGCTGATTGACGGAGTGCAGAGCATCAATACCGGCAACCCCATCTTCATCCGTACGGGTTCCCGCCGTGCCGGCGACAATCCTTACATGAAGGACATCATCATCCGGAACGTCTATGCCGAAGTTCCTTTCGACAAGCCGGATGCCGGCTACATGTACGAGGGCCCGGTGGAGGATTTGCCCCGCAATGTGTGCCCCAGCGGCATCCAGGGCATTCCCGGCATGCCCATCCAGAACCTCACCCTGGAGAACATAGAGATTGTCTATCCCGGCAAGGCAAATCCCGGATATGCCTTTTGCGGCACCTCCAAGGCCGAACTGGAGGCCATCCCGGAGCTGGAGGAGAGCTATCCCGAATTCTCCAACTGGAAGGAACTTCCCGCCTGGGGGTTCTATATCCGTCACGCCGAAAACCTGGTGATGAAGAACGTGAAAGTCTGCGTCAAGGATGTGGATTACCGTCCCGCCATCGTTGCCGATGACGTGAACGGCCTCTCCCTTCAGGGCGTCACCATCGTCCAGGACAGTGCGCCCAAGGGCAAAAAACAGATTGTCACCAACAACGTGAAAAAGTTCAAGAACAAAAAATAAGCGGATATGAAAAAGATTATTATAACCATCCTTGCCGCGCTCGTTTCCATCGGCGCTTTTGCACAGGATAAGGAATATCAGGCATCCCATTTCGGCATCAAGAGCAACGGCATCATCGACAATACCACCAGCATCCAGAAGGCCATCGATATCATTGCCGAAAAGGGAGGCGGCACCCTCACTTTCTGCGTGGGCCGCTATGTGACGGGCGCCGTCTATCTGAAAAGCGGCGTGAATATCCGCCTGGATGCCGCCGCCGACATCATCGGGTCGGACAATATCCACGACTACAAGGGTCAGAAGGCCATTTTCAACGCCATCGGCGTGGAGAACGTGAAAATCTATGCAACCCGGGGCAACGGCGTGGTGGACGGCCGCGCGCCTTTGGTGCTCAAGAGCTACGAAGACCAGAAGGCCAAGGGATATATCGGCGGCGATACGCCCGTTCCCACCCTCTTCTACTTCGAAAACTGCAAGGGAATTGTCCTGGACAAGGTGCTGTACCGCAATCCGGCAACTCCCGGGAAATTCTATGAGGCCGTTAACAGCGAAATCAGCGAATCGGGATGCTTCACAGATACCCATTAGTCCTTTGTGCGCTGCTTGCCATAGGCTGCGCACAGCCCCGGAACCAGGTTACCCTGGATAAGGACGTCCTGATGGACAAGATTCGCGGGGCCTGGGCCGGACAGGTCATCGGCTGTACTTATGGAGGGCCGACGGAATTCAAATTCCCCACTTTCATCTCCGACGAATATGCCATTGACTGGAATGAGCATAGCGTGAAGTGGTGGTACGACCATTCGCCCGGCCTGTACGACGACGTCTATATGGACCTCACCTTCGTGGAGGTGTTTGAACAGGAGGGACTGGACGCTCCTGTGGAATCTTTTGCCAAGGCCTTTGCCGAAGCCGGATACCCCCTGTGGCACGCCAACCTGCAGGCCCGCTACAACATACGGGAGGGTATCATGCCTCCCGAGTCGGGGCATTGGCGCAACAACGCCCATGCCGATGACATCGACTTCCAGATTGAGGCCGATTATGCCGGCATCATGGCCCCGGGCATGGTGAATGCCGCAACGGATTTTACCGATGGTATCGGCCATATCATGAATTATGGAGACGGCTGGTATGGCGGCGTTTACGTGGCGGCCATGTATGCCCTGGCCTTTATCAGCGATGACATCCCCTACATCGTGAGCGAGGCCCTCAGGACCATTCCCGAACAAAGCAAATACTACAGGTGCATCCGTGACGTCATCCGCTGGTGGAAGCAGTACCCCGACGACTGGCACATAACCTGGGCGCTGGCCAATGAGCATTACGGCTACGACATCGGCTGTCCCGGCGGGTTTAATGCCCCTTTCAACATAGACGCGGTCATCAACAGCGCGTATATCGTCATCGGCCTGCTGTACGGCCAGGGAGATTTCTTCCGCACCCTTGATATTGCCACCCGCTGCGGCCAGGATTCGGACTGCAATCCGGCTTCGGCCGGCGGCATCCTGGGCACTGTCCTGGGATTTGACAAGATTCCGGAGCGCTGGAAATCACCCCTTTACGAAGTGGCGGATGTGGATTTCAAATACACGGACATTTCCCTGAACCGCGCCTGCCAGATGAGCTTCAACCAGGCCCTGAAGGTCATTGCCCTTCAGGGTGGCTCCACGGAGGGCAGCACCGTCACCATACGGACGCAAGTCCCGGAACCCGTACGGCTGGAGCAGAGCTTCGAAGGGTTATGGCCCGTTGCCAAACAGAGTATCAACAAAACATTGGCCGATCTGGGGGAATTCAGTTTCGAAGGCAGCGGGGCGGTCTTTTCCTACCGCTTTGTCCTCCCCAAAGACTATTCCGTAACGGATTACAAAGCCCGGGTGGAGGTCCTGGTGGACGGCGCTCCCTACAAGACCGTCTTCCTCCCCACATCCGGAAATGGCAGGGGAACGGAACTCTGCCAGATTTGGGATCTTCCTCCGGGAGAGCACAAAGTGTCCTTTAACTGGACCGAGAAGCCTTCCGACATAGACCTCGTCATTGGTTTTGCCAATATTTTTACGGACAAAAAATGAAAAGAATCCTGATTACCCTGGCTGCTGCAATGGCATGCCTGCCCCTTTTCGGTGACAACTCCAAGAAAGTCTGGGAGGCTTTCCAGAACCCCGATGACGCCTATCGGCCTTATGTTCGCTGGTGGTGGAACGGAGACAAGGTGCAGGAAAGCGAAATCCGCCGGGAGCTGAACCTCCTGAAAGAAGCGGGCATTGCCGGTGTGGAGATTAACCCGGTGGCATACCCCGGCAAGGAAGGAGTGGACGATTTGCAGCTTCCTTCGCTCACCTGGCTCAGCGACGAATGGATTGACATGCTGGCGGTGGCCTTTGACGAGGCCAAAAAGCTGGGCATGACCTGCGACCTCATCGTGGGTTCCGGCTGGCCTTTCGGGGCCGAATCCCTTCCCCGCGAGGAAAGGGCTTCCGTCATCCTCACGTACTGCGACACCACGGCCAAGGCGGGCACCCTCTACGACCAGTCCCTCTTCCATGTATATAAGGAACTGGATCCCAAGGCCACCACGCCCCATCCCAGCCGCACCCCGGAGCTGTTGAAAGTGCTCCTGGTGCCGGACCCCATCAACGACCTTTCCGAGGCCCGGGACATTACCTCCCTGGTGAAGGACGGCCTCCTTACCATGGAAGTTCCGGAGGGCAGATGGCAGGTGTATTACATGGTCAAGTACAATTCCTTCGCCAGTGTCATCAACGGCGCCCCGGGCGCCGCCGGTCCCATCCTGGACCACATGAATGCCGCTGCCGTAAGGAAATACCTGGATGGCATGTCCAATAAGCTGGAAGCCCGTTTCGGCCCCCTGTCCCAGTATCTTCGCGCGTTCTTTGTGGACAGCATGGAACTGGAGGGAGCCAACTGGACGGCCGATTTTGCCTATGAGTTCCGCCGCCGCCGCGGCTATGACATCCTGCCCTGGCTGCCCTTCACCATGTTCAAGCTGCGCCGCCTGGGAGAAGTGGAGAACTTCAACTACGGCTGCGCCAAGGGAGAAAAGTTCCAGGACCAGGTGAACCGCGCCCGCTACGATTTCGAACTCACCAAGGCCGAGCTGCTGGAAGAGCGCTTCTTCCGGGTGTACCGCGAATGGTGCAACGAACATGGGGTGAAAGCCCGCGCCCAGGCCTATGGCTGCGGATTTTTCCCGCTGGAGACTTCCATGACTGTGGACATTCCGGAAGGGGAGTCCTGGACCACCAACTGGCTGCGCCACGTGGTGGGAGAGGAAATGGGAGACCAGGACTACCGCCGCGGCAGGGCCTACACCATGATTGACAAGTATGTTTCGTCGGCCGCCCACTTGCAGGGGAAGCGCCTGGTAAGTGCCGAGGAGATGACCAATACTTATAATGTATTCTCCACCTCGCTGGAATACTTGAAAGTGGGGTCCGACATGACGTGCATCTCCGGCATCACCCATTCCGTGTGGCACGGGTTCAATTACTCGCCCAAGGAAGCTCCCTTCCCGGGCTGGGTGCGCTACGGAAGCTACTACAACGAGAAAAACACCTGGTGGCCTTACTTCAAGCTCCTGAACGACTACCGGGCCCGCATGGGTGCGCTGGTGAGGAATGCCGATATGTACACGGACATGGCCATCCTCCCCGCCAATGCAGACCTCTGGTCCACCATGGGCGTGCAGACGGAGCCCTTTCCCGTGAAGCTGAATGTGCCCTACACCTCCCTGGTATGGGAAGCCATTCACAAGAACGGCGGCGGGGCCGATTATGTCTCTGAACGCATCCTGGAGGGCGCTACCGTGAAAAATGGAAAACTTTGCTACGGTCCCAAGGAATACAGTGTGCTCTTCACCGTGGAGGTGAGGGGAACCACGGTGGAAGCCATGGAGAAAATCCGGGAGTTTGTCCTGGGCGGCGGCCGTGTCTTTTGCATAGAAACCTATCCGGAGAAGTCTGTGGGAATGGCCGATGCCGACGCCCGCAACGCCCGTGTGGCAGAGATTGTGAAGGAACTGGAAAAGACCGGACGCTTTGTCCTGTTGCCCAAACCCGAGGACAACCGCTTCCTGGAGTGGTATGCAGATATCATGCAGCAGTATTCCCTGCCGCACACCCTCACCCTTTCCCAGCCGGACCGCTTCCTGCTCCAGAACCGCTATGTGATGGACGACGGCAGCAACTTCTTCCTCTTTGTGAACGCCAGCCGTGTGGAAGGCAAGAGCACGGACATCACCTTCCCGGCCAGCGTCACCCGTGGCCGCAAGGCCTGGCTGTACGACCCGGCCACCGGGAAGCGTTATTCCCTGAAGATTCCGGCCGACGGAAAGCTCCACTTTGATTTTGGCCCTTCCGAGAGCTTTGTGTTCATGTTCAACAAGATGGGCGGCAAGGCTCCCGAATGGAAGGCCCCCCAGGTTTCTACCGGAGGCATAGAGGTGAGAAACTGGAAGGTGAGCTTCCAGAACCCCGAAGTGCCGGATGTCCCGCCCGCCGTGATGGATACGCTCTCAGACCTGAAAGACCTTCCCGCCTACCAGAATTTCATGGGCGTAGTCACCTACACGGCCGATGTGGACCTTCCTTCCGGCAAGATGCCCCGTTACCTGAACCTGGGGAAGGTGGGCTATATAGCCGAGGTTGCCATCAACGGAAAACCCGCCGGCCTTCACTGGTACGGGAATGCCGTACTGGAAGTGGACGGGCTTTTGAAACCGGGTGCCAACACCCTTGAGGTGAAGGTTACCACCCTGATGAGCAATTACTTGCAGACGCTTCCGGACAACCGGGTGGTTCAGCGCTTTATCCTGCGCAGGAATACGCCGCTCATACCGGCCGGCCTCATAGGACCGGTGGTCATGTATTGACGGTCAGAGAGACAGTTTGCAAATCTTCATCTGCGGAAGTGGAACCAATCATGATGGTGAATTCACCGGGTTCCACTTCCCATTTTTCTTTTGCCCCCCAGCAGGCCAGCATGGCGGGGGTTATCTCAAATACCAGCGTGGTGCTTTCCCCGGCCTTCAGGAAAGGTTTCTGCACGGCCTTCAGCTCTTTCACGGGACGGGTAACAGAACCGTATTCGTCCCGGATGTAGAGCTGCGCGGCCTCTGCGCCGTCGCAGGGGCCGGCGTTTGTGAGCTCCACGGTGAGCTGTACGCTTTCACCGGCGTTAATCACGCTCTTGGAAAGCTGCGGTTGTCCGTATTCGAAGCGGGTATAGCTGAGGCCCATGCCAAAGGGGTACAACGGCCCCTGTTCGGCCAGGGCAAAGTGGCGGGAATACTGGGAGTGCTTGTGGTTGTACACGCACTGGATCTGGCCCACGTTGCGGGGAATGGTGACGGGAAGCTTGCCGGAAGGGTTCACGGCCCCCGTCAGGATTTCGGCGATGGCCGTTCCTCCCATCTGGCCGGGCTCCCAGACATTGAGGATGGCCCGGACGGAAGGGCTTTCCGCCGCCCATTCCACACCCAGGGCGCGGCCGCTCATCAGGAGCAGGATAGTGGGACGGCCCGATGCCGCCACCGCCTCCAGCAGCTCCTGCTGACGTCCGGGAAGGTCTATGTTGTCCCGGTCGCAGTTCTCTCCGCAGGTGCGGCCGTAGGATGAATAGCGCTGGGAATTGTCTCCGAGGACGAGGATATTGATGTCGGCCAGACGGGCCAGGGCCGATGCCTTTGTCAGTCCGGCCTGGTCCACTCCCGTCACGCGCCCTCCGAAGAAAAGGGTGTCTATGCGGGCTTCCGGGAAGGCTTCCTGCAGGCCTTCGAACACGGTGACTACGTCTTCATCGGCCTGGGGAACCACCCAGTCTCCCAACTGGGTCTGGCTGTTGGCATTGGGCCCGCAGAGGAAGATGCGGCCGTAGTTTTTGAGGGGCAGGATGCCGTCGTTCTTGAGAAGGACGATGCTTTCGCGGGCCGCTTCCAGAGCGGTTTGCCTGTGCCGGGCATTTCCGGCAAAGCCTCTCTCCGTGGGGAGGGGAGGAACGGGCTCTTCAAACAGGCCCAGGGCAAACTTGGCGGTAAGGATTTTCCGGGCGGCCTCGTCAATCCGCTTTTCCGGGATGCGGCCGCTCCGAACCCCTTGCAGTACAGATTCGAAGTAATGGTCTCCCTGCATGTGCATGTCAATTCCGGATTCCACGGAGACCAGGAAAGCCTCCTCTTCGCTGGGAACCAGGTGGTGCATGCTGTGCAGGCGCTCGATGTCCATCCAGTCACTTACCACAAAGCCCTCGAAGCCCATTTCCTTTCTCAGGACATCCTCTACCAGCCACTTGTTGGCGTGGCAGGGAACGCCGTTGAGCTCGTTGTGGGCGGTCATTACCGTGGCCACACCGGCTTCCTTCACGGCCGCTTCGAAGGGCGGGAGGTACAGTTCCCGCATCTTGCGCTCGCTCATGTCCATGGGGGCGGCGTTGAGGCCTCCGGCGGGTTCTCCGCCGCCAATCAGATGCTTGGCGCAGGCCAGCACTTTCCCTTCGGAGAACTTGCCGTCCCGGCCCTGCAGGCCCCAGATTTCATATTTTCCCATCTGGGCCACCAGCCAGGGGTCTTCCCCGAAGCATTCTCCCATGCGGCCCCAGCGGGCGTCGCGGGCCACGTCCAGGTTGGGTGCAAAAGTCCAGTACATGCCGGTCTGGCGCATTTCCTCGGCCGTTTCGGCCCCAATCTTCTCCATCAGTTCCGGACGGAAGGTAGAGGCAAGGCCGATGTTACCGGGATACACCGTGCAGCCCATCCTTAGGCCGTTGCCGTGTATGGCGTCAATGCCCAGCAGCAGGGGAATGCCCAGGCGGGATTCGGCGGCCATCACCTGCAACTGGTGCGCCTCTTCTCCGGTGAGCACGTGCAGGAACGCCCCCACCTTTCCTTCCCGGATGCGACGGGCCAGCTGGGGATTGCCCAGATTCTCGTCGGATGCGTCTATATTCTTATATGGAGACCCCTGGTCCGGCGGAACATAGCAGGGACCCACGTACTGGCACATCTGGCCGATTTTTTCTTCCAGCGTCATCTCCTTCAGCAGGAGAGAGGCCCTCTTTCCGGCGGGGAGGGATGCATCCCGCCAGTCCCCGGCCGCACAGGAGGCGAGGGCAAGGAAGGCGGCAAAGAGAAGGGCTTTTTTCATTATAACTGTACGGTAAGCGTAAGGGTTTGGGTGATGGAAGTTTCTCCGGCATTCACCTGAAGGGTGTTGTTCTCCCAGCTCCAGTCCTTGACGGGCGTGCCGTTCAGGCTCACCTTCCGGGGCTTGGAGGTGCAGCGCAGCTCAAAGCTGTAGTTGCGGCTGTCCGGCAGGCCTTCGTAGCTGCCTTCCACCGGGTTCACGGTGACGTGTATGCTCTTGCCGTTTTCCCGGCATTCAAAGAGGGTGGAGCAGACGGCGCCGTCTTCGTAGGCATAGCTTTCTCCGTCGTCGTCATACATGGTAAAGCTGGTATTCCCGTGGGGATATACCTTCAGGATAATGTCTTTCTGGGGCTCCGTGCCAATGAAATCCACCACCGGACGGGTGGGGACGATGGCTCCGTTGCGCACAAAAAGCTGTCCGGCCCGGTTGTGGGGAAGTTCCCGGGAAATGGTTTCCCCGCGGCTTTCCACCAGTTCTCCCGTCCACACGTTGATCCACTCCCCGGCCGGCAGGTAAATGTCGTTGGAGAAGGCACTTACGCAGTACTGCCTGCCAAACATGTACTGGAACACCATGTCGTCGCAGTTGCGGTCTTCGGGGAATTCCAGGGGCATGGAACGCACCATGGGCATACCGGTAAGCATGCCTTCCAGGGCATTGGAATAGATATAGGGAATGAAGGAGTAGCGCAGGCCGATATAGAACTTGTACATTTCCTTCTCCACGCCGTGGTAATAGAAGGGCTGCATCATGCTGAACCAGCTGTTCACCTGCAGCCAGGGGAGGAAGACGCCGAAGTGGAGGCCGGGCATTTCCTGCTCGCGGGGGACGCTCATCACGTCGCAGCTCATGTTCATGAAGCCGGAATTGCCCAGGTTGTGCTGGTCGAAGAGGGCCACTATTCCGCCGCCGTTGTCTCCGCTGTTGGCGGCGCTCCAGTGCTGGCTGCCGGCCCAGCCGCCGCAGTAGTGGTGCCAGCTGCGCTTGCCGGTGTGGCGGCGCGTCATCTGGGCAATCTGCTTGGGCATGAGCACCTGGCTGATGTTGTGCATCTCGTCGTCTCCCCGGCCGTTGTGGTAGCTCCAGGTGGGATGGGCGTCGATGGTGCGGGCGGGATCCAGCTTGAAACCGGCCACGCCCATGTCCATGAAGGTGGTGAGGTGGTCCGGCCAGTGTTCCAGGCCGGAAGTGTCCCTTCCTTCGCGCACGGCAATGAGGTCTTCCTCAATGATGCTGGCGTCGTATTCCTCGCACAGCCACAGGCCCAGGCGGATGCCCATGCTGTTGAGCTTGCCCACAAACAGGCGGGGATAGTATTTCTTGGGCATCTGGTCCTGCACCCAGTACGGCTCCGGGGAGAAACGGTCGTAGTTCCAGGATTTCTTGGTGGAGAAGTCGTAGCGCTTGGCCATCCACTGAGGCTCCAGCCAGAAAAGATCTACGGGAACGCCCATCTCGCGGAAGTGCGCGGCGTCGTTCAGGATGGCCCACTGGTCTTCCCTCATATTGGGGCCGAAGGCAAAGCCGTACGCCCAGCGGGGAAGTACATAGCTTCGGCCGGTGATTTGGGTGTAGAGGTTGAGGATGGAAGGCATGTCCGTTCCCAGCATGAGGTAGAAATCGGCCTCGGGGAAGGTGTTGTAAATGTTGAAGGCGTCCGGGTTGGTGTACCCTACGTCAAAATGGCATTTGCGGGAGGTGTTGTTGAAGATGCCCCAGCCGCGGGAGCTCATCATGAAGGGCATGGGAATCTCCGTGTGCTGGTAGGTGGTCCACATCCTCAGCAGCTCCCCGCGGTGCTGGATGTGCTCCCGGGAGGTGCTGCCGCCTCCGTAAAAACGCTCTCCGTCTTCCATGGTCAGGGAGAGGCCGCTGGCCACTTCGGGGTTTCCGGCGTCCAGCCGGGCGCCTCCCGAAAGCTTGCCCTCATCGTCTCCGATGATGCCGTTGTTCACGGGCACGAAGAGGTCTGCGAATTTCTGGTTCACGGCATCGGCCAAAACCTTTACCGGGGCGCTTCCCGGCCTCAGGAAGCAGATTTGGCGGACGATGGTCTTCCCTTCCGCGTCCTTGAGGGTGATAACGCCCTCCTGGGAAAGGGTGAGGCAGGCTTTGGCGCTCTGGAAGACATGGGCTCCGGCCTGCTGCTCCAGGGTGTAGTCCACTTCCGGCCAGTCGCTGCGGGTGATGCCGTAACGGGTCATCAGGGTTTCTGAGAAGGTGCCGCCGGGAGAAATCTGTACGTGGAAAATGCCATCGGCACATACTTCAATGCCCACGGTGGTGCCGTCGGCCAGTTTTACCTGGTGGATGGGGTTGGCCAGGGCTCCCAGGCAGGAAACAAGCAGCAGGGCTGCCAGCAGAGTAGTTCTTTTTATCATGGTAAACAGTTTATTTCACTTGTACGTCCACTCCAGAGGATTCCCTGATTTCGGAAACAATCCTGTGTTTGGACATTTTCATGGGCCCTTTCAGGAAGGCCGGCAGGTTATAGGAGTCCATAAGGCGTTTGTAATATGCCCCGGGATTCTTCTGGGGCAGGAGGAAAGGCTTGGAAGCCTTGCCTTCCTCGTCTATGTAGGTAAAGTACGGGCGGGTGTAGAGGCCGTCTCCCCGGCGGCTGCTGAAAACCATCCATCGGCCGTTGCCGCTCCAGCTGTGGAAACTGTCCGTTTCCGGGGAATTGGCGGCTTCCAAGGGCCATTTTTCCAGGGTTTCCAAATCCATCATCCAAAGGTCTGCATCCTTGTGCCAGATGGAGAAATTGCCGTAGCCGTGGCGGGTGAAGCAAAGGAAGCGTCCGTCCGGTGAAATGCGGGGGAAAGAGACGCTGTACCCTTCGGCCGGGGCGTCGTAGAGGCATTCCAGACGGTCCCCGAAGCTCATGTCCCGGGCGTTGAAGGCAATGCGGTACAGGCCGTAACGCACCTGCTTGAAGTCTTTGGGCATCTCCACGGCGCGGGCCGAACAGAAGTACAGCCATTGGCCGTCGGGGGAGAAGGTGGGGAAAGTCTCAAAATGGTCTTTGCCCTTGGTGAGGGGGCTCCAGGCAATTTCTTTGCCGTGAACGTCATACACCACCACGTCGGAAGCCATGTCATACACTTCTATCCGGTCTTCCCCGTGGTTGTAGAAAGACTGGAGGGTTTTGTTCACGGAGAAGGCTATATAGTCTCCGGACGGGTGCCAGTAAGGGTACACCAGGGCGCTGATGGTGGAGTCCGTCCGGGTGTTCAGTTTTTCTATGGAGCTTCCGTCTGTCAGGATGGTTCCTCCGTGGGCCGCCCTTACATGGAAAACGCTTTTGGACGGGTCTCCGCCCAGGGTGGTGTGGCAGTTCATGCAGTTTCCGTCCGTGAGGTCGTTGGACAGGATGGCGCTTTGCTTATAGCTTGTCAGGTCCCTCTGGTAAATGCCCATCTTCTGCCAGCCCTGGTAGCCGGGGGGGATGAGGCGGTAAGATATGTAGGGGTCTATATCTTCCTTCACGGTAATGGTGAAGGGCTGGAAGGCTTTCCATTCCCCCTCCTGGCGCACCAGGACGGTCATTTCCACCTGGTCCCGGGTCATCAGCTCCTTCCACAGGCGGAGCGGGAAGGAAAACAGGCCCTCCCGGCCCCTAAGGGTGTGTCCCTCTACCTGGAGGGCGCATTCTTCGCTTCCGGTATAGGAGAAATTGAGAGGTGCTATATTGCGGGGAACCGTCACAAAACTGTAGTCCGGCTCCAAGGGCGGCAGGCTGCCGATGGTTCCGGAAGGGTGTATGTTCCCGGAGCACGACGAGAGAAGCAGGACTCCGGACAGCAGGATGGGGATTAGCTTTCTCATATCTCCTTATATACTAAATAATACCAATAGGAAGAGTTGTACCCTTTGGGGGCCTTGCCTCCGCTTTTGAGGCTCTCTTCCTGGAAGGTCTGGAAGCGGCGGAAGGTGCCTTCCGCAACCCCGTGGGCGGCGCACCAGTCCGGGCCCAGGTTGTTGTTCCCGCCTATATTGCGCGTGTATTCGCTGTAAAACAGGACGGCTTCCTGCACGGAAACGGGAAGGGAAGGCAGCCCCGGTTTCCCGTAATAGCGGTCCACCACTCCGGTCACTCCCTTGATGTCCTTGGCCAGGAGCATATACGCCAGGGCATATTCCAGGGCCCTTTTGTCGGAAGGATTGGCGTCGATGACCCGCATGATTTCCTCCAGGGGGTTCCCGAACATGGCAAATCCGTCCATGACGGGCCAGCTGCGGCGTCCGTTGCCCAGCAGGGAATCCTCCTCCACGGCCCGGTCATTATAGAGGAAGCGCTTTTGCTCCCGGGCCCAGCGCCGGTAGTGGGGCGCTTTTTCCAGGAGGGAAAGGTATTTGTCTGCCACGGCGTAGGTGCCTCTCATCAGTTCCACTTGGGCATTCATCTTGAGCATAGTGGGGCAGAAGCCTTCCGTAGAGTTGAGGGTGTTGAAGGCTACGTCCTGTGCGGCGGCCATATTGCCCATGGCAAACATGATATGGGCCTGGGTGGTCTCCACCCCGCGGCCTTCGCTCATCATCATGAGACCCGTGGGGCCCCGCTGGTCGTATTTGAGCAGGTCTGTCAGGAGCTGGCCTTTCCAGGACAGGGCCAGGTTCAGGTACTGGGCGGTATGGGGAATCCATTCGTGGGAACGGCAGGCCTTGAGCAGCCCGTCCCAGTCTTCGTTTGCTACGTAATACTCATATTCATAAGTGATTCCGGGCTGCCTGTCCTCGGTATTTTGGGCCATCCGGAAGGCGGGAAGAAGCGCCAGGAGGAAGACGGCGGTGCAGCCGCCCGGAACCAGGAAGCGCTTGCCTTGAAGCTTTTGGGCTGCCCGGCAGGCCGCTACCGAAAGGGGCAGGACCATCCAGGGAATCCAGTGGGCCACAGGCATGGGGGCGTCCAGGTCGTAGTAGAAAGAGGGCGTCAGGGCCCGCCCCAAAGTGGGCGTCCAAGCCAGCAGCCAGGCCCCCAGGCCGCATGCAAGGGCTGCAAGGATGTACAGGGCCGATGCCCACTCTTTCCGGAAAAAGTCCAAGACCGCGGCACAGACTGCAAAGAGGAGGGCGGCGGGCCCGGCGGCCAGGTAGGTGGCCATGGTGAGCAGGATGCCCCACGCAAGTCTATGGGAACGGATGCGGGAATAGCCGCAAAGGGCCCCCAGCGCAAGGAGCCAGGCCGTGAGCACGCTGTAGTGCATGGCATTCTCCGACAGGGAGGCCGACAGGAAGGCGAAGGGAATGAGGCAGAGCGGCAGGACAGGCCAGTCGGCCCGCGTTTCCCGCACGGAAAACCAGAGGAGCCAGGCCCCCAGTCCCAACAAAGCCAAGGTAATGAGGACCGCAAAGGCAGGGTTCCAGAAAAACTGGACCAAAAAGCGTCCGGACAGCGTTGCCACTCCTCCCACGGTGAACAGACTTTGCACAAGATAAGTCTTGTCCAGCAAGAACAGTTGCTGCTGTTCCCTGAAGGCGAGTGCAAAGCGGTCCATCATAAGTCTTCCGGGGTTATCAAGCTGGCAACGGAAGCGTAATAGGGATAAATCTTATCGGCGTCTTTGAGGAACTGGTCCTTGGTTTCCTGGATTTCCTCCGGCGTCATTTCCGGGCAGCCGGACACTCTTTCTGCAAAGACAGGATGTCCGTAGGCGTGGCTCATGATAACATCCTTTAAAAATACATAGCGCACCGGGAAACTGAAACCTTCGCTCCGGGGGTCCTTGGCAACGGCTTTGAACTGGATAATGCAGAGGCTGTCGCAGGAATACATTACCTCGGGGGAGACAATCTCTGCCCCTCCGGGCATGGACATCTGCTCCTCCATGGCCTTTTCCAACGCCTTGGGCAGGCGGTCAAAGGCTTCTTTTTCCAATGCGGGCCGGCTGGAACAGGCCCAGGCCATGGCCAGAAAAACACTTAGCAACAGAGGTACTATCCTTTTCATGGGGCTTAAAATTTGACAGGACAATTACTCAATTCAGAGTCTGTTTTGATGATATTTTTATTTATAGTTTATTTTTGTGGAAATTTTTGAGGAAAATTTACCAAAAAGAAACATAAAGAATTTATTGAATCATTTCAAAACAGACTCTCAAAGTTAATCATTTTTGGAACAAAAAAAAACGGCCCCGGGAAACGGGGGCCGAAAAAAGCGATCTAAATTATCAATAACCGTAGTTCTGGTCAATCTTCACGTCCTTGTTGGACTGGATAATCTGGATAGGAATAGGGAGGATGTAGTTGTAGGGCATGACGTTGGGACGGTGACGGGTGTTACCCATTGCGTCGGTATAAGCATCACGGCCACGGTCTTCATTCTCATAGCCTACACCATATTTGCGGGTGCGCTCATAGAAGGTGTTGGAAGTGGTGTTGTTCTGGGTGGGATAGCAATCGCTGACGTAGGTGGCATTCGGGTTGCAGCTAAGGCGGCTGAGGGTAATCCAGCGCTGCTCCTCACCGAAGAGCTCACGTACGCGTTCGTCCAGAATGTAGTCGATGTTCACCTGGTCGGCGGCGCAGGGCTTGGCGCCGGCACGGTTGCGGAGGACGTTGATGTCCTCGGCGGCACCGGCCTTGTTGCCCTGGGCCAGACGGGCCTCTGCACGGAGCAGATAGGTCTCGGCAATACGAATCATGTACCAGTCGGTATCATAGTAGGCGTTGCCGGCGTCGAAGATGTGACGGTCGTCGGAGAACTTCCAGAAACGGGGGGTGATGTTGATGGTATCACCGGCGGTTATCTCATACAGTCCGGCATCTACACGGGCCTGGACCTCCTTCTTGACCTCGGACCACTTCTTTCCGGAAGGGGTGTAGTAGTCGCGCTGGATCATGATTTCGCTACCGCGGAAATCGTTGGGGTCGTCCCAGTAGGAACCCAGGATGTCGCCGGCGGGACGAACCACCCATTCGGAGGGCAGCAGGCCCAGGGAAGTGGCGGCACCATCACCCTGAGCACGGCAGGCGAGGGAGTCGATTCTGGTGGAGAGGTTATAGGCAAGTTTACGTCCTTCCAGATCTTCACCGTCAACGGTTGCAGGAGGATCACCGGCACCGGCAGGAGCTACGCCCACAGGGTAGCAGACAGCATCGGCCGTAAAAACATAGTAGTTCTTGCCGTCGGAGCCTTTTCTCTGACCGTTCTTTCCACCCATGGGAACCCAGGGAGCGAAAGTGGATTCGAGAACGGGCTTGTGCATACGCCACCAGGAGTCTCCGGAACCGCCGAGGGGCCAGCTGTCCACACCCGCTTCGTAGTCAATCTGGGCCACCCAGATGGCTTCCCGGTTACCGGGATCGTTGGGGTTGGAGTCGTCGGCGAAGTCACCCACCTTGGTCTTGCCGGAAGAACGGAAGAGGTCCCAATAGGCGCCCTGAGGGGCGGCGAGGGAGTTGCCATAACGGTCTTCGGCCTGGTCGGCACGGTTTCCGAAACGGGTGGTCATGATTTCGTAGTTGCCGTCGGTCTTGTTGATGACGCGGGAAGCGGCATCTTCGGCCTCTTTGAACTTACCCAGGCAGAGATAGGTCTCGGCCAGATAGTGGGCGGCGGCTGCCTTGGTCACGGTACCCATCAGACGGGGGGTGGAGGGGAGGTTCTGCTCGGCATACTCGAAGTCTGCGGCAATCTTCTCCCAAGCCTCTTCGCGGGTATTCATTACGTAGTCGTAGCGGGCTTCCTGGGTCATGTGGTCGGAGTACACAACCTGGCCGAACATACCGGTGATAACACGGAAGGCCCAGGCGCGGAGGAACACGGCTTCTGCGCGGAGGGTGGTCTTCATGCTTTCAGAGGTATATTCAATTTCAGGATGCTCGTCAATCATGTCAACCACAATGTTGGCACGGTTGGAAAGTTTGTACATATACTCTCCGTAGTGACGGGCATAACCGCTGTCGTCTTTCATGAGAGTCCAGTTGGAGAACTGGGTGTTGCCACCGGTGGTGGAAATAGTATCCAGGCCCAGGCCGAAGAGCATCCAGTTGTGCTCGGAACCGCCACGCTGGTTGCCGAATACCATGTACTGGACTTCGGAGTATGCAGAGGCAAGGGCGATTTCGATGGAACCCTGGTTCTTGAAGAAGCTTTGGGTATCGTCCTCGTAGGTGCGCTCCTCCAGGAATTTCTTGTCGTTGCAAGAAACGGCCAGAACAGCTGCGAGAAGAATGATTATATACTTTTTCATAGACATTGCGCGTTAATTATTTAACAATGCATACGGCGACGCGGTTGGAGGCGGGAGCGGCGGAAGCGTTCCTGTCAGTACCCACGGCGGAGGTGATGATGCGACCAGCGGCGATGCCGGCCTTCTTCAGCATGTCGGCCACAACGGCGGCACGCTTCTCAGAGAGGGTCTGGTTGATGGCCTTGGTGCCGGTGGCGCTGTCGGCGTAACCGGAGATGGCAATCTTGGCATCCGGGTTCTCCTTCAGGATCTGGCAAATCTGACCCAGCTTGAAGGCCTCGTCCGGACGGAGTTCGGCCTTGCCGATGAGGAAGAACAGGTTGTCTTCATAGCTGCCTTCCAGGCCGCCCTTGACCACGACTTTCTCCACAATCTTCTCCACGGGTTTCTCAACGATTCTTTCCTTGATGACTTCCTTGATCACTTCCTGCACGGGAGCGGCGGCGGCAACGTTCTTCTTCTTGCCGGGAGCGGAGAAGGTGAGGTTCACACCGAAGGTGACCGTCTTGTAGGAACCGTTGCTGCCAAAGCGGCTGGAAGCGGCGCCGGCGGCGATGGTACCACCGGTTTCAGGATCCAGACCGGACCAGTTGGTAATGGTGAACAGGTCCGTAGCGGCCACATAGATACGGAGGTTGCTGATGCCGGAAGGCTGCAGAACCTTGGAAGGAATGGTGTAGGAGAACACCAGGTCTTTCAGCTTCAGGAAAGAGCGGCTGTTCCAGTACTGGTATTCCATGTAGTTGGAATATCCGTAGCGGGGGAATACCTGGGATTGGTTGTCTTTGGTCCAGGGCTGTACGCGGGCCAGCTGGGCGCCGCCGCCCATATTGGTTCCGAAGGCATAGGGGTCAAGGCCGATGAAGTGGTCCTTGTTACCCTGGGCCCAGCGGAAGTTGAAATACAGGCTGAAGTTCTTCCAGCGGAGGGTGTTGCCGAAGTTGAGGGTGAACAGCGGATCCGGGGAACCGATGTACTGACGGTCGTCGGAATCGATGACGCCATCGTTGTTGAAGTCTTCGAACTTGAGGTCTCCGGGCTCGGCATCGGGCTGAATCTTTTTGACTTCACCCGTCTGGGGATTGGTCCAGGTATAGGCGTCAATCTCGGCCTGGCTGTTGAAGATGCCCAGGAGCTTCACGTCGTAGGCGGCGCCCAGGGGACGTCCCACCTGGAGGGCATAGTAGGATTCACGGCCGTAGGAAACGGCGTTGGCCACGTCGTCGGCTTCGTTGCCGTTGTAGTCCGGGCCGAACAGGGAAACCAGCTTGTTGGAGTTGTGGTCGAAGACGATGTTGCTTTCCCAGCGGAAGGTCCTGTCGCCGTCTCCATTGATATTGATGGTATTGATGGAAACTTCAACACCCTTGTTGGTCACCAGGCCCACGTTGTCGTTCACGTCGTTGAAACCGGAGATGTAAGGGGCGGAACGGGCTACCAGCATATTGGTGGTGCGGCCGGAGTAAACGTCCACGGCACCGCTGATGCGGCTGTTCAGGAAAGCGAAGTCCAAACCCACGTTGAATTTCTCCACGGTTGCCCAGGTGAGGGAACGGTTGGGAAGGTTGGTGAGGGTCATGCCCAGGGTGCTGACATCTCCCAGCCAGGTCATGGTGGCAGCACCGCTGTTGGACGTGGCCTTGCTGATGGTGGCCTGGGTGGCGCCGGCGCTTATGTTACGGGCACCGTTCTGACCCCAGGAAACACGCAGCTTAAGGAAGTCGAAGAAGTTCATGTTCTTGATGAACTGCTCGTTGCTCAGTACCCAGGCGGCGCTGGCGCCGTAGAAGTTGCCCCACTTGTGGCCATCGGCGAAAGCGGAGAAACCGTCCCGGCGGAAGTTGCCGGTGATGTAGTACTTGTTGGCGAAATTGTAGTTGAGGCGGGCCAGGTAACCCACGGCCTGGGTTTCTACGCGGTTGCGGTAGATGTCGGTGGTGGAGTTGGCAGCCTCGATGTTATACACGCCCAGGGTGGTGGGAGTGGGATAACCGGTGAAGGAAGCGCCCATGGAATTGCTGTTGGTAGCCTCACGGGTGTAACCGACGGTGGCGTCCACATGGTGACGGCCGAAGTCGCGGTTGAAGGTGAGGATCTGGTCCATGTTCCAGGCGAAGTAGTCGGAGGAAGAAATCTGGCCGGTGACGCTGCCGATATACTGCATCGGATCCTGCATCTGGGTGATGTCTTCCGTGTTCACGGACATTTCCGGCCTATTGTACACATCTCCATAACCGGAATTGCGCTGACCCTGGAGGGTGATCTTGTAGCTCAGACCCTTGAGGAAGGGGAAGTCAACCTGGGCATAGGCCACGCCGTTGAGGTTGGTGCTCTTGCTCTGGCGGTCCGTATAGGCGTAGGAGTCGTTCTTGCCGGAACCGACGAAGGGGCTTGCGGTATTGTTGTCCGGATGGCTGTTGTACCAGTCCTCGAAGCCCTGCTGACGGGCATAGACATAGGAGAGCGGGGTGTACCACATGGCATAGCGGATGTTGGCGGGCTGACCCCAGCTGTTGGAGGACAGGAAGTTGGCCTTGGCACCCAGGGAGAGCCAGTCGGTAACCTTGAAATCCAATTTGGCCATGGCGCCGAACTTCTCGTAGTCGTCACCCTTGCGGATACCCTGCTGACGGGTGTAGTCGCTGGAGACGTAGTAGGTTACGCGGTCGCTGCCGCCGCTGACGGACACGTCATATTTCTGGCCCACGCCCTTGCGGGAAATCTCGTCCAGCCAGTTCACCCATTTGCCTTCGTTCCAGGCTTCCAGCTCGCGGGCGCCCAGCATGCCGGTGTAGCTGGCGGCATCGTTCAGGCTGGAGAACATGGACCAGTCTTTATCAATATAGTCCGCATTTTTCGCGCCCTGCTTGCTGTAGAAGCGGTTCTTCAGGAAGGTTTCCTTATCGGTGACCATCTGGGGCATGCGGTTCCAGTCGGAGATGCTCACCTGGGCGTTGAAGTTCACCGTGGGGGCATTGCTGGTGCCGCGCTTGGTGGTGATGATGATAACACCGTTAGCGGCACGGGAACCGTAGATGGCGGCTGCGGATGCATCCTTCAGCACATCGATGCTCTCGATATCGGCCGTGTTGATGGAGTTGATGGAGCCATAGGAAAGGACACCGTCCACCACCAGCAGGGGCTGGTTGACGCTCTGGGCCGATGAAGACATGGAACCGCCGGTAGGAATGGAGTTCTTACCGCGGATGGTCATGGTCTGGGTGTTGTCGCCGGAAGCGCTGCTGGTAGGATCGTAGCTGAGACCTGCCACCTTGGAGGACAGGGCCGACAAGGCGTTGGGGTTGGGCAGGGAGGCTACGTTGGAATCGTTACCGTAGTTCACGCTGGCGATGGCGCCGGATACGTCACGCTTGCGGGCGGTGCCGTAACCGACAACCACTACATCGTCCAGGAAAAGGGTGTCTTCTTCCAGCACGATGTTGATAGTCTTCTTGCCGCGGACGGCAATTTCGGCTGTTTTGTAGCCGATGGAGGAGATTACGAGGGTGGCGTTGTCATCCACGCGGATGCTGAAAGCGCCGTCCAAGTCGGTTGCAACGCCGGTGGTGGAGCCCTTGATCTGGACTCCGGCACCGATCACGGGTTCGCCCTTCGCATCGATGACCTTACCGGATACGACACTCTGAGCGAACGCCTGCACACCCACTACGAGGCATGCAAGGGTTACCATAATGAATCGTTTTACCATAAAGAATTAGTTAATATTAGGGTTAGATGTTGTAGCTTTTACATCAGGTTAGGCGAGGTTTTAGTAAAACGCCTCCAAATATATCAATTATTTTTATTCGTTGTACAGTTTTTGTAGAGTTTTTTTAATAATTAATGGCTATTTTTGTCCCATGCTCAAAATACTGAAGGCGTCGGCAGGGTCCGGCAAGACATACAACCTGGCGCGGGAATATATCCGTCTGGTAGTGGGAAGCGACCAGCCCGATGCCTACAGGCACGTGCTGGCGGTCACCTTTACCAACAAGGCCACGGACGAGATGAAAAGGCGCATCCTCAAGGAATTGTTTGTCTTGTCCAAAGACCCGCAGCAGTCTCCGTATGTGGGAGACCTGGTGCCGGCGGTGCTGCCGGACATCCCTTCCCTGCAGCAGCGGGCGGCCCGCCAGCTCTCCGGCATCCTGAACGACTATTCGGCCTTTGCCGTAAGCACCATAGACCGTTTTTTCCAGCAGACGCTGCGCGCCTTTTCCAGGGAAATCGGCCAGTTTGCCTCCTATCAGGTGCAGGTGGACCGCGAGTCCCTTATCTCCGAGAGCGTGGACCGTGTGCTGGACGGCCTGTCGGAAAAGGACGCACCCCTTTTGGACTGGCTCACGCGAAGTGCCCGGGAGAACCTGCAGGAAAAGGGAAAAATCGGCTTGGAAGACGGCCTGCAGAAGATGGCGAAAGACCTCTATAAGGTGCAGGAGGGCGAAATCCAGTATGACAAAGTAGCCATGGACAGTTTGCGGAAGCTGTGTACCAACGTGGAAAACGCCTTCCCGGAAAAACTGAAAGCGGCTGTGAACGCCATTCTGGAGGCCTTGGAGAGCGTAGGGGTTGCGCCGGAAGATACCAACCGCGGTTTCCTGAAGGCCGTCCGCAAAAACCTGGACGGCGTGGAAAAACCCTCTGCGGCCTTTGTGCGCAGTGCGCAGGACCCCGATTCCTGGTTTGCCAAGTCCAAGGCCCACCTGCTGCCTGCCGTGCGCCCCGTGCTGGAAGGCCCGCTGCAGGCATACCTGGCCCTTTTCGGCCGGCCTTACCAGGAGTACAACACGGCCGTTATCCTGAAAGGGCAGCTCTACAGCCTGGGCGTGGCGCGGGAACTGAGGGACGCCTTTGCCCAAATCCAGAAAGAGAAGAATGTCCTCTCCTTAGAGGATTCCAATACCATCCTGAAAAAAATCATTGACGGAACGGACACCCCGTTCATCTACGAGAAGATGGGCGTGAGGTATGAAGATTTCCTGCTGGACGAATTCCAGGACACTTCCGACATCCAGTGGGACAACTTCCGGCCGCTGGTGCACGGAAGCGTAGATTCCGGCAACGACTCGCTGGTGGTGGGAGATGTGAAGCAGAGCATCTACCGCTGGCGGGGAAGCGACTGGAACCTGCTGGGAAGCCGCCTGGAGCAGGAATTCCGCCAGCCGCAGATGGAAGTCCTGGACGGTAATTACCGCACCTGCCGGGAGATTGTGGAGTTCAACAACGGCTTCTTCCAATATCTTGCTGCCCAGTTGGATGCCCTTTTGGGAACGGATCAAATTTCCCGCCTGTATGCCGATGTGTGCCAGGAGGTCCGTTTCAAGGATACGGCCCCCGGCTCCGTGGAGGTGATCTTCACGGAAGACCAGCTGGCCGAAATCCTGAAAACCCTGGACCAGGTGAGGGAAAGGGGAGGGAAGTGGGCCGATGTGGCCATCCTGGTGCGTGGAAACGACGAAGGGGCCCGGGTGGCGGAGGAACTGGTGGCCCGTGGCTACCCCGTGGTCTCCGACGATTCCCTTTATATCAAGACTTCTGTCACGGTGCGCCGCCTGGTGTCCCAGCTTTCGCTGGTGGGAACCGCCCCCCGGGACGGAAAGCCCGACGTGGCCGGTTACATGGCCCGCTCCCTGGAAGTGGAGGTTCCCGCGCAGTACCACTCGCTGGTGGAACTGGCCGAATCCATCCTCCGGGACCTCCGGAAGGCAGACCCGGACCAGTTCCGGGCCGAAGTTCCCTACATCCAGTCTTTCATGGACTACCTGCAGGAATGGACGGCCACCGGCGGCAACAAACTGGACGCCTTCCTCCGCCACTGGGAAGAAGCCAAGCCCAAGATTGCTTCCCCCGCGGCGGGAGATTCCGTGCGCGTAATGACCGTCCACAAGTCCAAGGGCCTGGAATTTCCCTTCGTGATAGTCCCGTTTGCCGAGAAAGTGAACCTGTACAAGGCCCCCACCGTCTGGGCGCGTCCCCAGGTGGAAGGATCGGCCCTGGAGGAGGAGGCCGGAGGGCTGTTCCGCGTACAGCTGGACCAGGCATCGGCCGATTCCTTCTTCGGGAAAGACTACCTGGAAGAGCTTGAACTGCAGGCCATTGACAATATCAACGTGCTCTATGTGGCCTTTACGCGCGCCCAATACGGCCTGAAGGTGATAGCCGCGCCGCCGCCCCGGAAACTGACTTGGAAGAACCTCTCCCAGTTCCTGTACGATTATTTGCAAACCGCAGATTACAAGGTGGGTACGCCTTACGATTTCCACCGGCTCCAACGCGGGGAAAACCAGGTGGAGGAACTGGAGGTGGACTATGTGTCCTATGCGGCCGACAGTGGCAGCCGCCTCCGTTTCAGCCCCGAGGCGGCCGGTTACTTCGGGGAAGACGGCCTGGTGGGACCGGCGGCATCGGCCCGCATCCGCGGCAATGTGCTGCATGGCATCCTGCAGTCTGTGGTGGTGCCGGAAGACCTTCCCGGCGCCGTGCAGGCGGCCATCCTGTCCGGAGACCTCCCGCTGGCCATGCAGGAAGACACCCTGGCGCTCCTGGGCGCCCGCATAGCCTCCGTGAAGGAGCGCGGCTGGTTCTCGGCCGGTGTACGGGTTCTCAGCGAGGCTTCCATCCTTGCCCCCGGAGGACGGGAATTCAGGCCGGACCGGGTGGTCCTGTACCCGGACGGCCCGGTGCAGGTGATCGATTACAAGTTTGGCCAGCGGGAAGAGAAATACCAGTATCAAGTAAGGCAATATGTAAACCTTTATAAGAAAATGGGTTACAAAAAAGTTGAGGGGTATATCTGGTATTTGGAAGATAATTTGATTATCTTTGTGAGCTAAAGACAATATCTATATGGAAGCATCCGATAATTCTATCAAACTCTATTACAATACAGAAGTGGAAAAGCTGCAGATGCCGGAGTACGGACGCAACGTGCTCAAGATGGTGGAGCAGCTCAAGGATATCCCGGACAGGGCCAAGCGCTCGGAGCAGGCCCGGGCCGTGGTAAAGGTGATGGAGAGCCTCAATCCCCAGGTTCACCAGCAGGAGAATTTTGCCCAGAAACTCTGGGACCACCTTTTCATCATAGCGGGCTACGACTTGGACGTGGATTCTCCCTATCCCAAGCCCATTCCGGAAGTGGTGAACAGCAAACCGGACCCTATTCCGCTCAATACCAAGCCCATCCGTGCCCGCCATTACGGCCGCAACATAGAGAGCATCCTGGAGCTCATAGCCAGGGAACCGGAAGGGGAAACCAAAACCGCCATGATCCGCTCCCTGGCCATCTACATGCGCCAGCAGTATTTGATCTGGAACAAGGACACCGTGGCCGATGCCACCATTTTCCAGGACATCGAGCGCCTCTCCGGAGGCCGCGTCCGCGTCCCCGAGGGCATAGAACTTTCCAAGATAGCGGCCGATGCCAACTTCAACCGCCCGGGCATGAACTTGAACTTTGGAGGAGGCAAAAACGGCAAGTTCAACCGCAACTTCAGAGGTAAAAAAGGCAAGAAGCAATGAATCCCGTCAGAAAGTGGTGGAACCGTCAGAGTGAGCGAAGGCAGGAAGGCCTTCGCTTTGTGGGCATCGCCGTGGTACTGGTGCTTACGGTGCTGGTTACCGTGTCGGTCGTTTCCTACGTCTTCACCTGGCAGCCGGACCAGAGCGCCCTCTCGTCCGGGGAGAATGTCCACAATGCAGCCGCTTCCGGCGGCCTTTCCATCGGCCACTTCCTGGTGACGGAAAGTTTCGGCCTGGCTGCTCTCTGCGTGGTGGTGTTCCTGACGGGCTGGACGGTAAAGCTCATCTGGAGCGGCTCCCGCATCCGTATGGGACGCTGGTTCCTGGGCCTTCTCACCTTCACTTTCCTCTTTTCCTGGATCCTTTCCCTGGCAGACATGTTCACGCCCTGGGAGTTCCTTTTCGGAGGAGGCATGGGAGGCCGGGCCGGCGCCGCGCTGGTGGGCCTTTGCGTTTCCAAGGTAGGGGAAATTGTGACCGGGCTTGCCCTGCTCCTTCTTCTGATCCTCTGGTGCTACTGCATGAGCCGCCGTTTCTCGGACTGGCTTACGGGCCGTAAACCCGAAGTGGAAGATCCGGAGCCCGTGGACGAACTTCCGGTAGAGACTTCAGACACCCGGGAAGAGGAACCCGCCCCCGTCGTGGTCCCTCACGTAGTGGAAGAGGCTCCTCCGGCCCCCCGGTTTGTAACTTCACCTACGCATCCTCAGGAGGAAGAATCGGCCGGTGAGGAAGAAGCCGGCATCAACATAGTGAAAGACGACACCCTGGAGCAGGAGGTGAAGGTGCCGCTCAAGCCCATAGACAACCGACTGGACCCTCCGGACGGCCTTCCCAAATACAAAACCCCCGGTCTGGATATCCTGGGAGACTATATCAACGCCCGCCACGAGGTGTCGCAGGACGAGCTGGTCCGCAACAACACCAAAATCCGCAACACCCTGGCCAATTACAAGATCCAGGTGAAGGATGTGACGGCCATCGTGGGGCCCACCGTTACGCTGTATAAAGTGTATCCGGCCCCCGGTGTGAAGATTGCCGCCATCAAGCAGCTGCAGGAAGATATCGGCATCAGCCTGGGCGCCCGCGGCGTGCGCATCACCACCCTGTCGGATTCCGTGGGCATTGAGGTGGCCAACGACGTAGCCTCCATCGTCCCGCTCAAATCCCTCCTGAACGACGATTCTTTCCGCTACAGCAAGGCGGAACTGCCCGTAGCCATCGGCTACACCATCTCCCAGCAGGTGAAAGTGTTCGACCTGGCCGATGCCCCGCACCTTCTGGTGGCCGGCGCCACCAAACAGGGTAAGTCCGTGGGCCTGAACGTGATAGTGGCCTCGCTGCTGTATTCCAAGCACCCCTCGGAGCTCAAGTTCGTGTTCGTGGACCCCAAGATGGTGGAATTCAGCGCATACGGCAAACTGCTGCACCATTACCTGGCCGTGCTGCCCTGCGGCAGCGCAGAGGAGGAAAAGGAGAAAGCCATCGTCAAGAACGCCAAGGACGCCGCCGCCGTGCTGCAGTCCCTGTGCGTGGAGATGGATGCCCGTTACGAGCTCCTGTCCAAGGCCCTGGTGAACAATATCAAGCTGTACAACGCCAAATACAAGGAACACCATCTGAGGGCCGATGAAGGCCATCACTTCCTTCCTTATATAGTAGTGGTAATAGACGAGTATGCAGATCTCACCATGTCCGTGGGAGCCGGTCCGGAGTCCAAGGCCCTGGCCCGGTCCATCACCACTTCGGTGATTCGCCTGGCCCAGAAGGGCCGTGCGGCCGGTTTGCACGTGATTCTGGCCACCCAGCGCCCTACGGTGGATGTGATAACCGGCCTCATCAAGGCCAACTTCCCCATGCGCATCGCCTTCCGCGTCACTTCCCGCATAGACTCCTCCACCATCCTGGACCAGCCGGGGGCAGACAAACTCATAGGCCGGGGAGACATGCTCCTTTATAGCGGCGTGGAGATGGAGCGCGTGCAGTGCGCCTTCATCGGCAACGATGAAATCAACGACCTCACCAAGTCCGTGGGGGAACAGATGGGCTATCAGAAGAGCTACAATACGCCTTATTACCTGCCGGAGCCTGCCCCTACCGGGGACGAGGACGGCCCTGGCGGAATGGTGGACATGAAGACGCTGGACGAGCGTTTTGAAGAGGCGGCCCGTACCGTGGTGCTTAACCAGAGGGGCTCCACTTCGGACTTGCAGCGCAAACTTGGCATGGGATATGCAAAGGCAGGAAGGGTGATGGACCAGTTGGAAGCCGCCGGCGTCGTGGGCCCGCAGAACGGGGCCAAGCCGAGGGAGGTTCTGGTAAAAGACCTGGCCGAACTGGACGAAATCCTGCAGCATTTCATGAACCCATGAAGCGTCTTTTAAGCATATTGATTTTATCGGCCCTGGCCCTGGGCGCCCGTGCGCAGGGCAATATCCCTCTCCTGGACAAGGTTCAGGGGCACAGGGTTACTTTCCGGTACACTTACAGCCTGTCCCGGAAAGGGGCTCCTTTCACTCCCGTTACCGAAGGGGAGGTGACTGTCGAGGACAATGCCTTCGTCCTGCAGGGACTGGGCATGGAGGTGGTGAGTGACGGCACCACCCGCTGGACGCTGGACCGGGAAGCCGGGGAAGCCATGGTGGAGAAGGTGGAGCAGGAAGATATCTTTACCAATCCCGCCCTTTTTATCGGCTCTTATAAGAACTATCTGGACCGTATCCAGGTAAACAGTTCCGGCTCCGATTCCCTGGATGTCACCCTAACCCTGGATGCAGAAACCAAGGCCCGCTTTGTCCTCAAGGACATTGTGTTTTTGCCCAGGGAAGGAAAAAGCGACTTCTCTTTGGATGAGAAATCGCTTTCCGGCTATCTGATAACGGATTTGCGTTAATCTTTTACGCAGCGTACGCTAAGGGCCAGGGTCTGTTTATCTCCCTGGCTTTTTTGTACCTGTGCATTGTCTTCGTAAATGGAGCGGAACACGCCCAGGTTTTCCCTTTCGTCGCTGGTCCAGAAGCAGGCGTATTTCTTGAACCCGTTCTCGGGATTGTCTTCGTTGGTGAGGTCCCGGTAACCCACGGGCAGGGCGCAGAACTGGGCGCTGTTGGTAATCTTGACCTGCGGCCAGTAGCTCCACAGGGTGCTGTTCACAAACGTGGCATCTACCATGAGGTCTCCGGCCTGGGAGCCCAGGCACAGGTCAAACTCTTCGGCGGAGGGAAGGTGCCAGCCTTCGGGGCAGGCTTCCTGCGCCTCTTCCCAGGAATAGTATTTTCCAAAAACGGAGGTGAGGATTTCGGAATCCTGGTAATCCGTTCCGGAGGTGGTTCCGTACAGGTTGTTGGCCATCCAGGTTTTGCCTCCCTGCTCTATGGTTAGGAAGGAGTGGCCGTCAATTTCTATGGTGGGCAGTTCCGGAAGGCCTCCGATGGCGGTTGCCGGATCTACGGCTGTAAAGGAGATGCTGGTGGAGGCATTGTAGAAATCGTCCCCGGCAAAGGCGTAGCAGTAAACGGTATAGGTGCCGGCTTCTTCCACCTCAAAGGTGAACGTGGGGTTGGAGGCATTGACATCCGTGGTAACAGTGTCCCGCTTGGCGTTCACGCTGTAATAGATGCCGATTTTATCTGGCAGGGAATATTTGGTGTCGGAGGTGGTGAGCTTGGAAACATCGGCCTGAACATGGACCGTTGCGCCTTCTCCCATGTAGTTGTCGTGGTCGGAAATAATGCTGAGACCTGTGAGGGAAGGCTTGGTGGTGTCATCGTCCTTCTTTTTGCAGCTAAATGCCGATAAGGCAGCCAATAAGAGTACGGTGTAGAATATGGTATTTTTCATCTTTTTTCGTTCAATTCGCAAATATCGCTATTTTTTTGTAAATTTGCGCAAAAATCTTGCCAAGATAACAACCGAAGTATGAAAAAGCTCTTGTTCATATCAGGCCTTCTTCTGCTGTTGCTGTCCTCTTGCGGGGAACAGAAGGATGAATATGTTCAGATCAGTGGTTATGCCCAGGGCAACAGTTACCGCGTCAAGATGAACATGAAGGGTGTCAGTCTCCCGGTAGAAGCCGTGCGGGACAGTATAGATGCCCTCATAGTCCAGATTGACACCACCCTTTCCGGCTATAACAAGAAGTCCCTCCTTTCCCGTTTCAACAGCGGGGAAAAGATTCCCTCCACCCAGATGTTCCTGGATATGTACCGCATGGCGTACCGTTTGTGGGAGCGCTCCGGCGGTGCTTTGGATTTTGGGGCCGCCGCCCTTTACGATGCCTGGGGCTTCGGTTTCCGCAACAGTACCTTCCCCACGGATGAAGAGATTGCCAGGCTCCTTGCCCAGGGCGGAATGGGACATCTTCCGGCAGAACTTCCGGTGGTGGACGGCTACATAAATCCGGCCTCCATGGGATATCCCCGGTTCAACTACAACGCCATTGCACAGGGCTACAGTTGCGATATCATTGCCAAATACCTGTACAGCCTGGGTGTGAAGGACATGCTCATAGACATCGGGGAAATCTGGTGTGACGGTCTCAGTCCCTCCGGCCAGCCCTGGTCCGTGGGAGTGGACCGTCCCATAGACCAGCCGGACGGCCAGGGAGGAGAGGAAGGCCTCAGCGGCGTCTGGAGTTCCGAGGGGAAGCCCGCCGGCATTGTAACCTCCGGCAACTACCGCAAGTTCTACATCCGTAACGGGCGCAAATATGCACACACCATCAACCCGCGCACCGGTTATCCTGTAGAGCATAACCTCCTCAGCGCCACGGTGGTTTCTTCCAACAACGCCGCAGAGTCGGACGCCGTCGCCACCTGGTGCATGGTAACGGGCCTGCACGGCGCCCAGGTGCTCATCCTGGGAGACCCCAATCTGGAAGGATATCTCATCTACACGGACGACAACGGTAACATGAAGGAATGGGTTTCCCCCGGTTTCGTCCTCAAGAAGTAATCACATACTTGCAATCACTTGCAGCATCCATAGTAGCAGGCGGCCCAGGCCGTCTGTTATTGTTATCAGGAAGGGCGGGCACAAGTGAAGGGTGTCCAGCATCAGGGCCGCCACGGCCGATGAGAGCAGCGCGGAAGTGACGGGGATGGCCAGCAGGTTGGTGAGGAGGAAGTGCCGGGGAAAAGAGTGGAAGCGAAGCCAGGCCAGGGGACCGGTGAACAGCTGGCAACTGATGGCCAGGGCCGATGCCTGCCAGATGCGGCGGAAAGGGTTCCAGCGGCTTCCTGCCGGGTACCAGCTTTCCAGGACGGGGTAGAGGAGGAAGATGCCGGCCATGGCCAGGTACGAAAGCTGGAAGCCCACCGTCCGGAAAACGGAAGGGTCCAGCACCAGCTGCACCAGAAGGGCCAGGCAAAGCACCCGGGAGGACTTTCTGGGCCTTCCGCTCACCCGCAGGATTTCCCCGATGAGGATGAACAGGTAGGCGCGTACGATGGAGGGGGAAGCCCCGGTCATGAGCGTGAAGAAGCCGCCGCCCAGGCCGAAGAGAACAAAGCGGATGATGGCGGCCGTACGGGACCCGCCCCAGGGCAGGGTGAGCTTGTCAAACAGGACGTAGAGGATGCCCATGTGCAGGCCGCTCAGGGCCAGCAGATGGGAGGCCCCGCTGGTGCGGAAAGTGGCCAGGGTCCGGGCCTCCAGCCCGCTGCGGTCTGCGGTGAGGAAGGCTTTGAGAAGGGGAGCGGTGCTGTTGGCCCGGAACGGGAGCGCGTCTATGCGGGCGCGGAGGGCGTCGGCCGCCTTGAGGGCCCATAGCTGGAGGGCCGAAGGCTCCTCTATTCCGGGAACGGCGCGCGAGGTGGCACAGAACAGGCCCAGCAGCAAAAAGGCCAGCCAGCACACGCCCACGGCCCATTTCTCCGGGCTCAGGCGCAGCTTTTCCCGGAAAAGGAGGGGAAGCAGGAGCAGGGGAAAGAGGACGGCGCTCACGGGACCGGCCAGGCGGGCCGAAACCAGGGTTCCCGCCACCACGCCCGCGGTGAAAACCGCCGACAGGGCCTCTATGCTTTTAGTATCGGCCATACGTAGCGAAATTAGCAATAATTTCGTATCTTTGCATGACGTACCGAACTAAATTTACAACCTATATGATCATTCTCGTAATCAACTGCGGAAGCTCGTCCATCAAGTACCAGCTTCTGGACATGAAAAGCGACGACGTTTTTGACGTAATTGCCAAAGGTATTGCAGAGAAAATCGGCCTGCCTGCCGGCATTCTCCAATACGCTCCCACTGGAAAGGAAAAGATTGTGCTGGATGTGCCCATCCCGGATCACAAGGAGGGCATGAAACTCATCCTCAAGGCCCTCACAGACCCGGAAACCGGCGTCCTGAAGTCCTTGGAAGACATCGAGGCCGTGGGTCACCGCATCGTGCAGGGAGGAGACTTTTTCTCCGGCTCCGTGCTGGTGAACCAGGATGTCCTGGACAAGATTGCCTTCTGCGCAGACTTTGCCCCGCTGCACAACCCGGCCCACCTGCTGGGTATCCATGCCATGCAGGACGCCCTGCCCAGCGTGCCCCAGGTGGTCACCTTCGACACCGCCTTCCACCAGACCATGCCCGCCTATGCATACATGTACGGCCTGCCTTACGAGTATTATGAGAAATACCGCGTGCGCCGTTACGGTGCCCACGGCACTTCCCACCAGTTTGTAGCCGGTGTGGGCGCCAGGCTGGCCGGCCTGGATATCAATGAGTCCAAGATCATCACCTGCCACCTGGGCGCCGGCAGCTCCATCTGCGCCATCCAGAACGGCAAGTGCGTGGATACTTCCATGGGCTTCACCCCGCTGGAGGGTATGATCATGGGCACCCGCGTGGGCAACATCGACGCCAACGCCGTCCTGTACCTGGAGAAGAAACTGGGAGTAACCCCGGACGAGATGACCACCATCCTCAACCGCAAATCCGGCTTCCTGGGGGTTTCCACCAAATCTTCCGACGCCCGGGAGCTCAACGAGCTGGCCAACGAGGGAGACCCCAAGGCCAAACTGGTGTTCAAGAAGTTCACCTACGACATCATCAAGAACATCGGCTCCTATATCGCCGCCATGAACGGAGTGGACCTCATCGTCTTCACCGGCGGCATCGGAGAGCACAACAGCCGCCTGCGCCGCCGTGTGCTGGAGAACTTCTCCTACATCGGCCTCAAGGTAGATTATGAAGCCAACGTGGCCTTTGCGGAAGACGCCATCATCACCACCGAGGATTCCAAGGTGAAGGCCGCCCTCATCTGCACCAACGAGGAACTGGTCATTGCCCGCGACACCATGCATATTGTATTAGAAAACCAAGAATAAACCATGATTACCAATTTTAACGATCTGTTTGCCGAACTCAAGGCACAAGGCATCTGCAAGCGCATGATTGCCGCCTGGGGCGTGGATTCCCACACCATCGAGGCCGCTTCCCTGGCCAGCGACATGGGCTTTGTGAAGGTTACCCTCGTGGGAGATGCCGATATGATTGCCGATGTATGCAAGGCTTCCAAGATCCATGTTGACAAGTTCACCATCGTGGATGTGAAGGATGAGCTCAAGGCCGTGGCCGAGGCTGTCCGCATGGTCCATGACGGAGAGGGAGACGTGCTCATGAAGGGCCTGTGCTCCACGGACAAGTTCCTGCGAGCCATCCTGAACAAGGAAGTGGGGCTGCTGCCCCCGAAGGGCCTCCTGAGCCACGTGGGCGTTATCGAGAACCCCAACTACCACAAGCTAATCTTCATTACCGACATGGCTGTGATTCCGGCTCCGGACTTCCGCCAGAAGGTGAAGATGGCCGGTTTTGTCACCGGCGTGGCCCGCAGCTTCGGCATTGCTACGCCCAAGATTGCCTTCATCGCCGCCTCCGAGCAGATGCTGGATTCCATGCCGGCCTGCATCGAGGGTGCCATGCTGGCCAAGATGTGCGACCGTGGCCAGATCAAGGCCATCGGAGACGGCCCTCTGGCCCTGGATGTGGCCATTGACCAGGAGTCTGTAGAGATTAAGAAGCTCAAGAGCCCCGTGGCCGGAGACGCCGACTGCCTCCTGTTCCCCAACATCGAAAGCGCCAACGTGTTCTGGAAGACCAATTCCAAACTGGCCAAAGACGTGCGTCAGGCCGGTTTCCTGGTGGGTACCAAGGTTCCCTGCATCCTGGCCTCCCGCGCAGATTCCGTAGATGTGAAATTAAATTCGATTGCTTCGGCAGTCATGTCTGTAAAATAATTAGTTAGATGAGAAAATTCATTGTAGCGGGCAACTGGAAAATGAACACCACCGTGCCCGAAGGCGTAGAACTCGCCAAAGCTGTAGTTGAGAAGGCCCAGAACCTTCCCGCCAATGTAGAGCTGGTAGTGGCTCCTCCGTTCACCCACCTGGCCTGCGTGGCCGATGTCCTCAAGGGCTCCAAGGTGCAGCTGAGTGCCCAGAACTGCGCAGACCATGAGAAAGGTGCCTACACCGGAGAGGTGGCTGTGAACATGCTCACTTCCCTGGGTTGCCAGTACACCATCCTGGGTCACTCCGAGCGTCGCCAGTACTATGGTGAGACGGACGAGAAGCTGGTTGTGAAAACCCAGCTGGCCCTGGCCGCAGGCCTGAAAGTGATTCTTTGCGTGGGTGAGAACCTGGACGAGCGCGAGGCCGGCAAGCACTTCGAGGTGGTTACCGCCCAGACCAAGAACGTCCTTTACAACTTCACCGCCGAGGATATGAAGAATGTGGTCGTCGCTTACGAGCCCGTCTGGGCCATCGGCACCGGCAAGACCGCCACTGCCGCCCAGGCCGAGGAAATCCACGCTTGCATCCGCAACGTGATTGAGGCGAAGTTCGGCGCCCAGATGGCCGACGACATGACCATCCTCTACGGTGGCTCCTGCAAGCCCTCCAACGCCAAGGAACTCTTCGCCGAGAAGGACATTGACGGCGGCCTCATCGGCGGCGCCGCCCTCAAAGCCGATGACTTCCTGGCCATCGCCACCAGCTTCTGAGTTTGGCTTTGAGGCCGATGATTTCCTGATCGTCGCCACCTGCTTCTGAGCCTGGCTTTGAGGCCATCTACAAGGCTGACCCCACCGGTCGGCCCTTTTTTGTGCCTCTCGTTGCTGGTCCCCGGCATTTCCGTCGCCGGTCCGCAAAATAGGGGGGGGACCGGCGACGGTTTTCGTCATTCTGTTCGTTCCTTTGTCGCTGGCCCCTGACAAAAATGAGGTCGGGTCCCCTCCCGTGAATTCCAACGCCACCCCCGAAGCCTGTGAACTGCTGGGCTTTCTGTATTCTATCAGCGGGCAGTACACCCTGGCGGGGGAACACAACTTCTCCAGCGATCTGGAAAGGTACGATGCCGAGGTGCTGGACATTACCGGGAAGCTTCCGGTAGTATGGGGAAGCGATTTCAGTTTCAACGACATAGGGGAAGGGGCCGAATCATCACCCTTATGTGGCACTGCTGCGACCCTCGTTACACGGATGGGAACGATTGCAACGGAGACAAGGTCTGGACCATGGACCAGGGCCCTTCGGCCGAGGAATGGGATGCGCTCTGTACTCCCGGAACACCCCTGCACAATGCCTGGGAGCGGGAAATGGATACGGTTATTCCGTACCTTCTGCAACTGAAGGAGGCCTAGGTTCCCGTGCTATGGCGCCCGTACCACGAGATGAACGGCGCCTGGTTCTGGTGGGGCAACCAGCCCGGCGAACAGGGTTTCAAACGGTTTTGGATCATGACCTACGAGTATTTCACCGGCAAGGGCCTGGACAACCTCCTCTGGGTATGGGACCCCAACGCCCCGCGTGTGAAGGAGAATGATGACGCTTTCCCGTATGCCGATTTCTATCCGGGAAATGAGTATGTAGATGTTTTGGCGGCCGATATCTACGGCTGGGACTACAAGCAGTCCCATCACGACGAACTGGTGGACCTGGGCGGCGGCAAGCCCATCGCCATGGACGAAGTCTCTTTCGAAAATGGTCGTCACCGGGTAAAGTGATGCAGAAAAATTTGGAGCATCCGTTCTTTTTACCTATATTTGCAATCCTTTTGAGGGCATAGCTCAGTTGGTTTAGAGCGCTTGCTTGACAGGCAAGAGGTCCGCAGTTCAAATCTGCGTGTCCTCACAAGAGGGATAATAACCTGATTACCAATCAGTTAACCCCGAAAACTTGCACCGATTTCACCCGAAAATCGGTGTTTTTTTTTGTTCCCCAAAAGTGAGGGAATAAGCGGGTTGGGGGTGAGGGTGACGTGGGCTGAAGTTCGAATCCGAACGAAAACGCAAAAAGCCAGCATTTGCTGGCTTTGAAGCGGTGAGTGAGGAACCGCATTTGCCGAAAATCTTTTCTTCTGTTCCGAATAAATTATTTTATAACTAATTGATATATAGCAAAAATACGAAAAAGAGCCTTCGGCACCTTCGGTGGCTCTTCGTGATTTTTAGTACATTTTCAGTACATTATTCGGAATATCTTTGTATCTTTGTAATACGAAATTTAAACATATCGATTATGGCCACAACATTTGTATTGCTCAACAAAGAAGCAAAAGGAATCGTCCCTTTGTACATCCGGATTCAGCACCCGGAACCTAAAATTAACATTCGAGTAAAGACCGATTTATCCGTTCCTGCAGAGAAGTGGCGGCTGGATCGTAACGGCGCTGCCTGGGCGAATTACGCCAAAAGTGAGTCCGGCGCCCATGTAAACACCAAAATGGAGCAGATTCGCAATGCCGTTGATTCACGCTTAAAGGAAGGGCAGGCGCTAACAAGTGATGATGTAAAGAAGATCTGCAACGAAATCATCTATCGTGAAGAGCGCGAAGAGCAGTTTCGTCAGGAAGAGGCCAAACGCCGCGCTGAGGAAGAGGCCAAACGAATGACGTTTTCCAAGTACATAGACCTGTACGTCAAGGATATCTTCTCAGGAGCCAGACAAACTGAGAGAGGCAATAACTTTGCCCACGGTACCGCCAAAACCTTCCGTGAATCAATGACCGTCTGGAAAACCTTCCAGGAGGAGACACACACAAGCTATGATTTCAACGACATTGACATCACCGTGTATTTCAAATACACCGAATGGATGAAAAATAGGCAATATTCCATCAACACTATTGGTAAGCACATCGCCCACCTTAAAGGGATTCTTCATTCGGCCGAGTCTGAAGGATATAATCAGAGCCAAAAATACAAGGACAAACGCTTCAAGGGCACCCGCATCGAAGTGGATTCCATCTACCTCACCAAAGAAGACTTGGAGAAATTCTGCGCCGTGGACCTCTCCAAGATGCCCGTCGGCTACCAGCCAGCAGGCGCGTGACATCTTCCTCGTCGGCTGCTGGACCGCCCAGCGCGTCTCCGACTACAACAACATCTCCCGCGACGCCATCCAGTCCTACACCAAACGCACCATCGTGGACGTTCCGGATCCTGAACATCCCGGCAAGACCAAGGCCGAAATCCAGACCCGCGAGGTAATGTACATCAACATCCGCCAGCACAAGACCGGCGCCAAAGTTGCCGTGCCATGCTCCTCCGAGCTCAAGAACATCCTGGAACGCTACAACTACCAGATGCCCCACTTGGCCGACCAGGTCATCAACCGCTACATCAAAGAAATCGGCAAAATGGCTGGCATTGACGAAATGGTTGAAATGGTCGAAACCAAAGGCGGCACCAAGACCACCGTCAAATATGAAAAATACAAACTGATTCACTCGCACACGGCCCGGCGTACCGGAGCAACCCTGATGTACCTGGCCGGGATGGATGTCTATGACATCAT